>CAYGZI010000295.1:0-7375 GCA_964354245.1 uncultured Planctomycetaceae bacterium | reverse complement strand
CGGGCTGATGGACTGCTTCGGCACCGCGGTCTCGATGAGTCTCCAGTATGGCGTGCCCCTGGAGGTCTACGTCAACAAGTTCTCGCACACCCGCTTCGAGCCGATGGGCTACACCAAGAACCGCGAGATTCCCATTGCCAAGAGCGTGGTGGACTACATCTTCCGCTGGATGGGGCTCACGTTCCTGCCCGGCTATCGCGAGGGCAACAAGCTACTGGCCCCGCCCACGGAACAAGGACCCAAGGAGGCCCCGCCGGACAAAAGCGCTCCGGGAGACGTTGAACCACAGCCCATGCCCGCCGCCATGACGGCCGGCGGGCAGAAGTCCGGGCAAGGAGCCGCCGCCACAACGACCCCTTCGCCCAACGGCTCCGGCAATCGCCAGGGCCTTAGCATGACAACTGGGCCGGGCAATGGCGACGGGCGCCGCCCGGGCAATCCCGCGGCCGCTCAGCCGGTGCTTGCCGCCCGGATCGGCTCGACGCTCGGGCCGGACGCCGCCGCGATGCTCACCGACCTGAGCGAGCAATTCGCGGCCTTCCAGACCGACGCCCCGGCTTGCGACAACTGCGGCGCGATCACGGTCCGCAACGGCAATTGCTACCTCTGCCACGTCTGCGGCACGAGCATGGGTTGCTCGTAAGAGAGTCGAGAGTCGAGAGTCCAGAGTCGAGAGCTCGGGGTTCGTGGTTCAGAGTTTAGGGTTCAGAGCCGGGCCGTGTCGGCCCGGTCCGGGGCCTTGGTCGTTTTCGATTCACAACGGAGCCGGGTTGCTCGTAACGGATTGCCGGGCCAGCCAGCCCACGAGCAACCCACTTCTGACCCGGACTATTCATGGATGTGTGCCACGGCTTGGAGGAACGACAAGCCGTGCTTGAGGTGCCAGCGACCCGCCTTGTCGGCCTTCACTCCGCGCGATACGCTGGGGAATCCCCGCCGGGCCTGAACCCTGAACCCTGATCCCTGTCCCCTGCCCCATGTCCGACCCCTATTTCCAGCAACGGTTCGCCCAACGGATCGGCGGCGCCCAATACGGCAAGGGGACCGAGATCTATAAGTTCGAGAAGATCAAACGGGCCAAGCGCAAGGCCCTGGCCGATCACCCGGAGCGCAAGCTGCTGGACTTCGGCATCGGCGAGAACGACGAGATGGCCCCCGAGCCGATCCGCCGCGTGATGGCCGTTGAGATCGACCGGCCGGCCAACCGCGGCTATGCCGACAACGGGATCGCCGCGTTCAAGGAGGCGGCCGCGCGGTTCATGGCCCGGGAGTTCGGCGTCCCGCTCGATCCGGCCACGGAGGTGAACCACTGCATCGGCTCGAAGACCGCCCTGGCCATGCTCCCGGCGGCGTTCATCGACCCGGGCGACGTGACCTTGATGACGGTGCCCGGCTATCCCGTCGCGGGCACGCACACGAAGTACTACGGCGGCGAGGTCTACCGTTTGCCGCTTTTGGCCGAGAACGATTTTCTCCCCGACCTGGACTCGATCCCGGCCGAGGTCCGCCGCCGGGCCAAGCTGCTGGTGCTCAATTACCCCAACAGCCCCACCGGCAAGGTCGCCACGCGGGAATTCTACGGGCGGGTGATCCGCTTTGCCCGCGAGAACCAGATCGTGGTGATCCAGGACGCGGCCCACCTGATGCTCAGCTACGGGGACCCGCCGCTCAGCTTTCTCCAGGTGCCGGGGGCGCGGGAGGTGGGCGTCGAGGTCCATTCGATGTCCAAGGGCTGGCACATGATCGGCTGGCGCCTGGGCTGGGTCTGCGGACACGAGCGGATCGTGCGGGCGTTTGCCGACGTGAAGGACAACTGCGACTCGGGCCAGTTCATCGCCATCCAGAAGGCCGCGGTCGCCGCTCTGGACAACGCGGAAATCCCCAAGCAGACCCGGGCCAAGTACCTTCGCCGGCTTACTAAGCTGGTCGAGGTCCTTAGGCGTTGCGGCGTCGATTGCCGCGTGCCCGGCGGGACATACTTTCTCTACATCCCGAGTCCGAAGGGCGCTAGCGGCGGGCCCGCCTTTGCCACGGCCGAAGAGGCGAGCCAATACCTCATCACCGAGCACTCGATCTGCACGGTGCCGTGGGACGACGCCGGGCATTTCCTTCGCCTCTCGGCCACCTTCGAGGCGGCCGACGAGGCGGCGGAAGATGCCTTAATGGCTGAGACCGAGGTGCGACTTAGCAGCCTGAATCTTGTCTTTTGAGAGACACGAGAGAAGTCATCTCGGAGGGCGCCCGGCCGTGCGAAACGCTTCCTCAACCGGGATGCACTCGACGACTCCCTGGTCAATCTGGGCGGATCGCTTCTTTGCTTCCTCCAGCCAAAGGGCCTCGCTATTTGCGGCCCGGGATTCGTCGAGACTGGAAATCAGCCGTTCGGCCAGCAATGCGCGGTCGGAAGCCGGCAGTCCGAGCAGTTCGACAGCTAGATCGTCCAGTCTGCTCGCCATGGCATCGCCTCACTTCCAGGACGCATCGGGGAACTATTCGGATTCTAAGAGCGCCCGATACGACTGTCAACTGCCTGCTGTCGGGCTGCCGAGGGCCCTTGTCCCACAATCTCGGGCCCGGGAAATTGACCCGCGCGGCCCGCTGTGCCATACTGGGCGGCAGTTCCACGGTCCGCAACCTGTCCTGCCTGAGGAGATCCCGCCATGAACCATCCGCTGCAACTGGATCGACGCGATTTTCTGGCCGCATCGGCCGCCGCGGGCGCGGGCCTGCTTGCCAGCAGCCGCGTGCAGGCCGCCCCATTCAAAACCAAGCTCTACAAGTCCATGACCCTCGGCGCGCCGACGGAGGACCTGCTCCGGAAGCACAAGGAGGCCGGCTTCGACGGCATGGAGACCAACGCCTGGAGTGTCTCTCCGGACAAAGCCGCCAAGGCCCGCGAAATGGCCGAGAAGATCGGCATGAAGCTCCACTGCGTGCTCTACGGCTGGGCCGACTTCGACGCCCCCGACGCGGCCGTCGTGGCCAAGTACGTGGATAACGTCCAGACCGCCCTTCGCGCCTGCGAGGGCTACGGGGCCTCGGCGCTCTTGCTGGTGCCTTGCCAAGCGCCGCCGGTGAAGAACGACCAGATCCCCAAGCCCTGGGACTTCGACATCGAGTTCGACGAGGCCACAGGACACGTCACTCGCGTCGTCAAGGGCGACAACTCGCCCTACGCGGCGTATATCAAGGCCCAGAACCTCGCCACCGATGCCTCGCGCCGCGTGATCGAGGAGAAGCTCATCCCCGTGGCCGAGAAGACCGGGGTCATCATTGCCCTGGAGAACGTGTGGAACCACCTCTGGGTCAAGCCCAAGCTGTTCGCCAATTTCGTGGCCTCCTTTAAGAACCGCTGGGTGAAGGCCTACTTCGACATCGGCAACCACGTGCGCTACGCCATGCCCGAGGAATGGATCCGGGCCCTGGGCAAGCTGACCGTCAAGTACCACGTGAAGGATTTCAAGCTCGACCCGACGCACCGCAACCCGCAGGGCGGCAGCTTTGTCCACCCCCGCGACGGCAGCATCAACTGGCCGCTGGTGCGCGAGGAGATCGACAAGACGGGCTACAACGACTTCTTGACGATCGAGGACGGCGGGCTGTCGCTCTCCGAGTTCAGCGAGCGGCTCGACCTGATCATCGCCGGCAAGTAGCAGTTGTCAGTTGTCAGTTGTCAGTTGTCAGTTGTCAGCCATCAGGTATCAGCCATGACCAATCAGTCATCCGTTTTCCGTTTTCCGCTTTCCGTTTTCCGCTTTCTGGTGCTTTGCGGCGTGCTACTGCTTTGCCTCTTCACGGCCTTCACCGCCGCGCCGGCCGCCGAGCGGGGCAAGCCGATCCGCGTGGGCCTGATCGGGCTGGACACTTCGCACGTGATTGCCTTCACGCAGATCATCAACGCCCCCAAGAACACGGGCGACCTGGCCGACCTCCAGGTCGTGGCCGGCTATCCCGGCGGCAGCCCGGACCTGCCCGACAGTTGGAACCGGGTGAAGGGCTACACCGAGGACCTGCGCAAGAAGGGAGTCGAGATCGTTCCCTCGATCGACGAACTCTTGAAGAAGGTGGACGCGGTGATGATCGAGAGCGTGGACGGCCGGCCGCACCTCGCCCAGGCCAGGCCGGTGATCGCCGCGCGAAAGCCGCTATTTATCGACAAGCCCATGGCCGCGTCGCTGGCCGACGTGATCGAGATCTTTCGTTTGGCCAAGCAGTCCAATGTCCCGTGCTTCTCGGCCTCGTCGCTCCGCTGGGGCGCCGGGTGCCAAGACGCCCGGAGCGGAAAGACGTTCGGCGAGGTCCGCAAGTGTACGGCCTGGAGCCCGATGAGCATCGAGCCGCACCATCCCGACCTCTTCTGGTACGGAGTCCATGGGGTAGAGACCCTATTTACGATCATGGGTCCGGGCTGCAAGACGGTCACCCGCGTCGGGCGCGACAAGGTTGTTGGCGTGTGGGCCGGCGGGCGCGAAGGGACCTTCGAGGCCAGGAAGGACTACGGGGCGGAGGTCGTCGGCGCCAAATCGAGCGGCACCGCGGGCAAGTACGAGAGCTACAAGCCGCTGGTGGTGGAAGTGGCCAAGTTCTTCAAGACCGGCAAACCGCCGGTGGCCGCCGAAGAGACGATCGAAATCTTCGCCTTCATGGAGGGCGCCGACGAGAGCAAGCGTCAGGGCGGCGCCCCGGTCTCGATCGAGAGCGTGCTGCAAAAGGCCCGCCGGGCCGCCGCCAAACCCTAAGCCGCTTGCGGCTTAGCGTTCCAAACCATCCAACCCCCGGAGTCCACGCCATGTCGCCCGCCCGACGTGCCGCACTGCCGCTACTGTTCTGTCTTTTCGTTGCACACTTCACCGCAATCACCCGTGCTGCGGCAGCGGAGCCGGCCCTGCGCCGCTCGGACGTCGTCTTCATGTACGACGACCCCAAGCAGTACGAAGCCTACGGCTGCACAGCGCTCGGCTGGGCCGGCTCGGGCGATCCCAAGCGCGTGGAGGCGGCCCACGCCAAGGGAGTGCGGCTCTTCTCGTCCAGCGTCGGCTTTCTGACGGAGTTTTCCCGGGTGATCGACTACAGCCCCGAGGATTTCCTCGATGCCGCTTGCCGCAACTTCGAGGGCAAGCCGTTTGTGGTCCCCTGGCTTTGGGACCACAAGCACAAAGGACAGCCGGCCTGGTGGTGGTGTACCAATTCGCCGCTCTACCGCAAGTATCTTGAGAGCCGCATCGCCCGGATGATGAAGGCCCCGCTGGACGGCCTGCACATCGACGACTATCGCGGCACCTCCGGGGCGATAACGTGGCTTTCGGCGGGTTTCTGCCGCCACTGCGCGGCCGGCTTCCGCGAGTACCTCCACCGAAACGTGCCGAAGGAGAAGCTCGTTGCGTTGGGCATCACGGACCTGGCGAAGTTCGACTACCGCCAGTTCCTGCTGGACCGCGGAGTGACGCCCGAGCGATACCGCAAGGAGCGGGCCAGACTGCCGCTGGCCGCCGAATTCCTCGATTTCCAGGTCAAGGCCGACAACGCCTACGTGGCCGAGTACCGCAAGCGGGCCGAAGAGCTTCGCGGCCAGCCGCTGGCCCTGTGCGTCAACTCGAACATTACCGACCCCCACGCCCTGATGATCGCCCCGCAGTTGACCTTCTTCGGTTGCGAGGTGGGCCACGACGCCGCGGCCCGCAAGGTCCCGCTGGGGCCGGTCTACGCGTACAAGCTCGCCGACGGGGTGGGCCGGCCGGTGGCCTCGACCGCGAGCGGCCAGGACTGGGCATACGTTGCCGAGCACAAGCTGCCCGGACTGGTCCGCACGTGGATTGCGCTTTCGTACGCGATGGGCCATCACTTCATGGCCCCGCACCGCCAGTGGTGCTACACGGAGAAGAAGGGGACCCACTGGTACAGCGGGCCGGCGGAGGAGTATGCCTACATGTACCAGTTCGTGCGGCAGAACGCGAGACTCTTGGATCGCTACGAAGCGGTGGCGCCCGTGGCCGTGGTGTACGACAGCGCCGCGCGGCGCCGCGGCCAGGCCGACGTCCGGCCGATCTGTGTTGGGCTGGCCGACAAGAACGTGCCTTTCACCGTGGTCGCGGCCGGCGACGACTGGCTGGACTACCGCTTGGACGCACAGAAGTTGGCCGGATTGAAGGCGGTGATTCTTGCGGGCGAGTTTGCCGGAGACGAGGCCCAGCGGAAACTGATCGATCAGGTGCGTGCCGAAGGCCGGGTGGTGACATGGCCGGATGCGAAGCGGCTGGGGGACCTTGTGCCGTCGCCGATTGTTGTGGAGGGGTCGGGCGACGTGCTCGTCGTGCCGCGGGCAATCCCCGGCGACGCGGCGGCCCCCGTGGTCGTCCACTTGCTCAATCGCCGCTACGACGGCCGAAAGGATACGATGATCCCGCAAGAGACCTTCGCCGTCCGCCTGCGGCACGACCTGCTGGCCGGGCGCAAGTTCACGAGGGCGGTGCTCCACGCGCCGAAGAACGCCGCGCAGACGCTCGATATCACCGGCGACGGACAGTACACTATCGTCAAGGTCCCACGACTGGGCCTTTGGGCGATCGTCGAACTGGGCGACTGACGTGCGCCGCGCAAACGGTAGATTGTGCTTCAGCCTTGCGCTTCGGGTCCGGGAATCAAATGCGAAGCACGAAATCCGAAATCCGAGACAAATTCGAAGCTCCAAGTCCGAATGTACAAAACGGCCGGTTGGTTGGGCGTTTCGGATTTCCGCCTTCGGTCATTGAGATTTATTTCGGATTTCGAGCTTCGGATTTCGGATTTCTTACCTGCATCTTGGTGGGACTGCGCTGCGCTTGTCCCACCCTACTTCGGAGGTCCTTATCATGTCCGAATCGAACGACTTGTCGCGTCGCGGTTTCCTCGGCAAATCGGCGGCGGCCGGGGCCGCGGGCCTGGCCGTGCCGCTTGTGGTCTCTTCAAGCGCCCTGGGGCAGCCCGGTCAGCCCGGGGCCAATGAGAAGATCGGCGTGGGCCTGATCGGCTGCGGCGGGATGGGCCAGGGGAACCTGGCGGCCTGTGGCGGGCAGCCCGACGTGGCCGTGACCGGGGCTTGCGACCCGTGGAAGCCCCGCCGCGACGCGGTGGTCGCCCGGTACAAGCAGAGCTGCAAGCCGTACCACGACTTCCGCGACGTGCTCCGGCAGAAAGACGTCGATGCGGTGATCGTCGCCCCGCCGCCGCACTGGCACGCCCTGATTGCCATCGAGGCGTGCAAGGCCGGCAAGGACATCTACCTGCAGAAGCCGATGACGCTCCACCTGGCCGAGAGCCTGGCCGTGCGCAACGCCGTGAAGAGGCACAACCGCATCAGCCAGATCGGCACCCAGATCCACGCCACCGAGAACTACCG
>CAYGZI010000294.1:0-7387 GCA_964354245.1 uncultured Planctomycetaceae bacterium | reverse complement strand
ACGAAGCGGCGGAAATCGTTGAATTATTTCGCCCAATAGCGTAACTTGGGCTAGCCCCTCGCCCCTTCATACGTCGCCCGCACGGTCGCGAGCCGCGTCAGCCCGCCGGCCACGCTCCCGTTCCGCTCCAGCACGTCCACGTCGAAACCGGGGTACGTGGGATGGAACCGCGACTCCTTCCACTTCCTTACGGTCCACTCGCCGTCGGCCGCATTGGTGTAGTGGTACGGCGGCATCTTCTGCTTGTCGCTCCGCACGTCCCTGCGGCGGCTGGTGTCAGGCGGCCTGAGGATTCGCACCCTGAATCCTTCGGTGCGCCGGATCTTGCGCTCGACGCCCCCCACCGAAGTCAGATTCGCCATAGGGCACCTCCATCCCGGTAATTGTCCTATGAGAGGTCCCGCAATGCCATAGCCCGGCTCATGCCATGAAAAGAATCACGAAGACACGAAAGGACGAGAGCACGAAAACGGGGACCTGCGACCCATCGCAGGCGCGCCTCCAGGCCGATCCGCTCAAGCCTTCCGGGCCCGATGACCGCACGCTTTCGTCCTTTCGTGTTTTCGTGATCTCCCCGTTTTCCGGCTGTGGCGTCGGAGAAGCGCGCGCCCCGGTCGCCCGGGGAGCCGGTTTGCCGTATAATCGCCGATCTTATGCCAGCGGCCGTTCCTTCCTTGCCCCCTCGCCAACCCAGCCGGCTCGTGGGCCGGCTCTACGTGGTGGGCGCTGCGCTTCTGTGGAGCTCGAGCGGGTTCTTTGCCAAGAATCACATCTTCGACGTCTGGGACGAGGACGTGCGCGGCACGCTGCTGGCGTTTTGGCGGGCCCTGTTTGCCGCAGCGATCCTCCTGCCCACGGTCCGGCGCCCGCGGTGGCGGATCGGGCTGGCGCCCTTGGTTGCCTGCTTCGCGGTGATGAGCATCTCCTATCTGACCGCGATGACCAAGACCACGGCGGCCAACGCAATCTGGCTGCAAAGCACGGCCCCCTGGTGGGTTTTTCTGCTCTCGGTAGTCCTGTTCCGCGAGCCGGTCGTGTGGCGCGACCTGATCCCGCTAGGCTTCGGCGTGCTCGGCGTGGGCACGATCCTCTTCTACGAGGTCCAGGGCACGAAGGTATTCGGGGTATTGTGCGGGCTGGCGGCGGGTATCTCTTACGCCGGGGTCGTGGTCTCGCTACGGCGTCTGCGGGACGAAAATTCATCCTGGCTGGTGGCCCTGAACCACGGCGTTGCCGCCCTGGTCCTCTTGCCCTGGATGCTCTACCTCGCCCGGTGGCCGTCCTGGGAACAACTGGCCCTGCTGGCCGCTTTCGGCGTCTTTCAGATGGCCATTCCGTACCTCATGCTGATCCGCGGCCTGCGCGCGATCAGCAGCCAGGAGGCAGTGGCGTTTGGGATGCTGGAGCCGATCCTCATTCCGATCTGGACCTTCCTGATTTGGGACGAAACGCCGGAGCGGTGGACGATCGTGGGGGCCTCGCTCATCTTGACGGGCCTGGTCCTGCGCTACGTCGTCTGGGAGCTGCTGGCCGCGAAGTGGGGTCAGGCCGTGATTAGTGATTAGCATGTCTTGGAGCCTCCGTTGGCCTGGTGCCCAAGCGGAGCTTGGGCACCCAGGTCCACGAAACTCCGTTTCGTGGGCGATAAGCGAGCGAAGCAGAGCTTCGCCGGCACGGGGGTTCCCAAGCGGAGCTTGGGAACCAGGAATGGGAATCGCTAATCACTAATCACGGCCTGACCCCACGTTGCACAACCGCCACTGCCGCTACGTAGCGCCGTTGTAGCCCGCGATCGCGCCCCCGCCGACGAACTTCTTGCGGGGGGTTGGCGTCTAATGGACTGCGCCGGTAAGGTACACCTTCAATAAGACATGATAGCCCGGGAAGGATTCGGCCGGGGAAGCGGAGTTTAGCCGGCTCGTGGGGTTCTCAGCACCCCCCAATGGAGTCCCACCCCGCTTCAGCATGGATGCCGGCACCGCGGCGAAGCAACAAGCGGCGGCAAACGCACTTTGTCCAACAAGGACCTCTTTGTCCAACTACGTCCTCTTTCTCAGAAAGGACTTGGAGCCATGCACGGCAGATTGAGTCGTTTGGCGGCGGCGCTGGCCGCCGGGTTGCTTGCGATGGTCTGGCTGACCGGGCCGGGCCTGGCGGCCGATCCCGCCCCCAAGGCGGCCGCACCGGGGGCCGGTGCTGCTGCTCCCGGGCCTGCTACTCCGGGCCCTGCTACTCCCGCGCCTGCGGCTGCTGCTCCTTCGGCAAAGGCGCCCGCCGCTACGCCTCCGCCGGCCAGCAACGCAGACGAGGACAAGGACAAAGACAAGGACCGCTCGCTCCGCGAGCAGAGCATCTACATCCCTTACGAAAAGATCCGCAAGGTCTTTGAGAAAGAGGGCCGCGGCGTCTTCCTGCCCTATGAGAAGTACCGCGAGCTGTGGCAGGCCGCCCAGGAGCGGAAGGCCGCCGCACCCGAGGCCAAGCCGCCCGTCGGGGCCCTCATCACCGAGATCGAAAACGAGGCCACCGTGGCCAAGGACGTGGTCCGGGTGAAGGCCGTGGTGAAGATCGAGGTCTTGGCCGAGGGCTGGCACGAGATCCCCTTGCGCCTGGCCGACTCGGCCATCACCGAGGCCACGATCGGCGGTCAGCCCGCCCGGATCGTCTCCGCGGGGCCCGCCGGCTACAAGCTCCTCTTGGAGAAGAAGGGGAAGAAGCCGGAGCAGGTGGAGTTGATCCTGCACTACGCCAAGGGGATCGCGAAGGCCCCGGGCCTGAACAGCGTCTCGTTCGAGGCCCCGCAGGTGCCTGTGAGCCGATGGCGGATCCGCGTCCCGGAGGCGGGGATCAAGGTGAGCGTGGAGCCGCAGATCGCGGCCACGGAAGTCCTGTCTGCGCCGAGCGAAAAGAAGCCGGCCCCCGCGCCGGAGGAGAAGAAGCCCGCTCCCGCGCCGGCTCCGGCGGAGAAGAAGCCCGCACCCGCTGCCGAAGAGACCCTGGTCAACGCCTACGTCGGGGCGGCCCCCACGGTGCGGATCGAGTGGACGCCCAAGGCCGAAGGGGCCACCGGTCTGGAGGCCCTGGCCAGCGTCCAAACCGAGCAGCGCGTGACGATCTCCGAGGCCGCCATCCGGACCCGCTGCCAGCTCGACTTCGCCGTCAGCCGCGCCGATCTCCGCCAACTGACGCTGGAGATCCCGGCCGACCAGAAGATCACCAACGTCTTCGATCCCAACGTGCGCCAGTGGTCCGTCGCGCAGGCCGGCCCGGTGCAGAAGCTCACCGCCCAGTTGTTCGAGCCCGCCAAGCAGAAACAGAGCGTCGTCGTCGAGCTGGAGCGGTTTTTCGACCAGAAGCAGCACGACCATCCGGGGGATGGTGCCCGGCTGGCCATCCCGGTCATCAAAGCCCTCGGAATCGAGAAGACCCTGGTGATCGGGCGTCAGCAAGGGATCGTCGTGGTGCAGGTGGGCGAAGGACTCCGCGGCGAGGTGACGCGGTCCGGCGGCCTCTTGCAGGTCGATGCGGCCGAGTTGCCGCCCGCGCTGGCCGCCCCTGGGGCGTTCTCCTACCGCTACGCCGCAGTGCCGTTCGACCTCCAGCTTGCCTTGGAGAAAGTCCAGCCGCGGATCCTCGTGGATTCGCTGGTCGAGGCCGAGCTGCAGCCCGACCGACTCACGCTCGACGTGCTGGCGATCTACACGATCGAGCGGGCGGGCGTCTTCCGCCTGGACTGGGAGCTGCCGCCGCGTGTGGATAAGGAGAAAGACTACGAAATCCGCCAGGTGCGCGGCCGCGCGGTTCCGGGCGTCGCAGATGCCCAGGTTTCGGCCTATCACTACGATAAGGAGAAAAACCGGCTGGTGGTCAACCTGGCCCGCAAGGCCATGGGCCGCGTCGGGCTCCACCTCCGCCTGCAAAAGGACCTCAGCCAGCCCGACTTATTGACGCCCGGCAAATCGGTCCCATTGCCCGTGGTGCTGCCGCAGGTCGTGCGCGAGGGCGTGGAGCAGGCCACGGGCCGGCTGATGGTCTACGCCCCGGAGAGCCTTCAGGTCAACTTCGACCCGGACAAGACGAAGGGCCTTCGCACGATCACGTTTGCGGAGGCGTTGCAGGGGGTGCAGTCCACGCGGGAGCCCGCCGGCAAGCCCACGGACTCTCGCGCGGTCCTGGCGTTCGCCTTTGCCCAGGAGCCCACTGCGCTGGTGCTGTCGGCCGAGCGACGCAAGCCGCAGGTGACGGTCGAGCAGACCCTGGTCGCGCGGATCGAGGAGGGCGTGGTCAAGTACGAGGCCACCTTCGTCTACGACGTTCTTTATAGCGGCGTGAAATACGTGCGCATCGACCTGCCCGGGACGATCGCCCCGGACGTGCAGAACGTCACGCCGGGCATCCGCAAGGAGGAGTTCGACCCGCCCAAGATCAAGCCCGCCAAGGGCTACAAGGCGTGGAGGCTCAGCGGCGAGACCGAGATCTTGGGCAGCAAGACCATCAAGCTCGTCTGGGAGACCAAGACGCAGAAGCTCGACGTGGGCAAGTCCATGCTGTTGGATATCCCGCGCCTCCAGCCCATGGAGGTCGATCGGGCCTGGGGCAAGGTCCTATTGGCCAAGGTGGAGACCGTGAACATCCAGGACAAGCCCGGCAAGCAGGAGGGGCTGCGTCCCATCGATCCCCAGGAGGTGAAGCTCGCGGCCGGAGTGGCCGGCGGCGCCTGGGCCTTCGAGTTCTACGGCGACGCCTGGGAGCTTTCGGTCACGGCGGCCCGGTATGAGCTGAAAGAGATCGCGCAGACGGGCATCGAGCGGGGGCTCTTGCGCATGGTCGTCACGCGGGGCGAGGCGTCGGCCGGCGCCGGCCGGGTCAACGTCCAGGCCCTCTATCGGATGAAGAGCGCGGAGCAGCGCCTGGCGGTTCAATTGCCCGGCAAGGCCAAGGTGGAGGTCCAGCCGCGGATCAACGGCAAGCCGGTCACGCTGGAGCAAGGGGCCGAGAGCGTGTTCTACGTGCCGCTGGTCGACATCAAGCCCAACGAGTCGTTCCTGCTGGAAATCCAGTACTGGACGCCCGGCAACGGCAGCCGCCTGGAGTATCCCGACTTCCCGGCCCAGCCGGCCGTGCAACAGGTCGTGCTGGCGGTGTACCTGCCGCGCCAGTGGGCCCTCCTGGCCAAGAGCGGCCCGTGGGACGAGAGGTTCTGGTGGCGCCTGGACGACTGGTGGCTTTGGAGGCCGGTGCCTCTGTTTGCCGACCATAGCGGCGACCACGAGGCGGCGCGCGGGACCGCCCAGCCGGACCCTGTGAAGCAGGCCGAGAACGATATGCTCCGGTGGGTCGTGCAAGGGCCGGGCACCGCGCCGCCCATCGAGAGCTTCCCCACGGACGGGCGCCTGTACCTCTTCTCGGCGCTCCGCCCGGTGGAGGCCGCCAAAGGGGCCGTGAAGCTCACCACCTTGCACCAGGACGTGCTCCACGCGATTGTGTTTGCCGCGATCCTGCTGGGCGGGCTTGCGCTGGCGCCGGCCCGGTTCTGCGTGCGGGCGAGCGCCGCGGGCGGGCTCGTCATCGTGCTGCTGTTGTGCGGGGTCTTCTGGCCGATCTTTGCGCGGCAGGTCATCAACGGCGTGCTGGCAGCGGCCGTGGGGGCCGTGCTCGTGGTGTGGGCGTTGATCGGGTTGGGGCGAGCGCGTCCTTGCCTGGTCAAGCTCTTCCATCGCGAGCCGCTCCCGCCGGCCACGCCGCCGCCCGCCGCTTTGGCGTGCGCCGGCGATCGACCCCAGAGCGGTCCGCAGGAAGGAGACCAGCCCCATGCGTAACGCCTTCTTCACTTGCACGCTGATTGCCGCCGCGGCACTGTGGTGTGCCCCCGATTGGCCGTGCCGCAACGCGGCGGCGGGCGAGCCCGCGCCGCTGGTGCGCGAGATATTCGTGCCGTATAAGGACCTCGACGCGATCTTGGAGACCCAGCCGCGGCGCGTGCTCCTGCCCCGCGAGCAATACGAGGACCTGCTCAAGAAGGCCAAGAAGGCCCCGGACACCCATGCCCCGCAGGCCGCGGCAATCCTCGGGGCCGAGTATGTCTGCACGATTGAAGAGGAGCGGGCCCGATGGACGGGCAAGCTGGCGGTCGAGGTCCTGGAAGAGGGCCTGCACGCTTTGCCGCTGGAGGTGGCCGGCGTTTCCTTGCGGAGCGCTGCGCTGGACGGCAAAGCCGCCGCGATCGGCCGCGCCGACGACGGGCGCTTGATGCTCCTGGTCGAGGGCAAGGGCCGGCACGAATTGGTGCTGGAGATGCTCTCGCCGCTGGAGACCACGGCCGCCCGGCAGACCTTGAACTTCCGCCTGCCCTACCCGGCCGCGGCGAAGTTTCTGCTCACGGTGCCCGGCGACGTGGAGGTCCAAAGCGGCGCCACCGCGGTCAGCCGCGTGGTGGACGAGGCCGCGCGAGTGACTCGCTTCGAGCTCTTGCCGCCGCGCGGCGACGTCAGCCTCCAGATGACGCTCAACAGCCGGCTCTTGCGGCGCCAACGGGCCGTGGTGGCCCGGAGCGTGCTGGTGGATGAGGTCACGCAAGCCTACGAGCGCCTGCACGCGACCGTGTCGCTGGCGGTCTTGCACCAGCCGGTGGACCGGTTCCGCTTCGTGGTGCCGGAGGGGTTCGAGATCACCGAGGTCGGCTCGCCGCTATTGGCCCGGTGGGCCGTGGAGAAGGAGGCCCAGCGCCAGGTGCTCGACGTGCGCCTGCGCGAGCCCACGGTCCAGACGGTGGTGCTGAATCTCTCCGCGGTGCGGACTCCTCCGCCGTTGGACAAGTGGACCATGCCGCGCCTGGAGCCGCTGGAGGTGGTCGGCCAGATGGCGGTCGTGGGCCTGGTGGTCGAAGACCGGCTCAATACGGAGTCGGTCGCCTCGAAGGGGCTGATCGGCATCGACACGCCGATCCTCGCCCGCGCGATTCCACCTTCGGTGCTGCGGGGCGAGCCCGGGGCCCCCACGATCCGACCCGTGGTGGCCTTTTACGCGCCGCAGGGCGATTTCTCGCTTTCGGCCCGCTTCACCAAGCCGCCCGCCGAGACCGAAGTCGTCACCAACGTGCTCTTGGTCCTCGAAGACCGCGGACTGACCGCGCGCGGACTGTTTGTGCTGACTCCCAAGGTGGAGAGGCTCTTTGGGCTGGACTTCTCGCTGCCGGCCGGCTGGCACGTCTTGAGCGTGACCGGGGCGGACGGAAAGCCGCTGGGCTTCGAGCGTTTCGGCCCAGCGGACCAGGCCGGGCGGGTCCGCGTGCGCCTGGCGCAAGGGGTCGCGTCCGGACAGAGTTGCCGCGTGCAGTTCGAGGCCACGTGTACTCCCGCCGGCTGGCTCGCGGAGGCGAAACCCGACA
>CAYGZI010000293.1:0-7400 GCA_964354245.1 uncultured Planctomycetaceae bacterium | reverse complement strand
CACGAACACCAAGCGGGTCATCGCGCCGCTGGATTACCTCTTGGCCACCTACGGCTCGTGGACCGACGCCCCGTGAAAGGGGCTAGGGGCGGGGGGTCGGTGGTCCGGCAGTTCATGGACCAGATGGGTTCACCTGATCTCCTGGCGGTCGGCCGAACGCCGCTGGGGGTTCCGTCATGTCTCTCGCAGCCCCCCATCGCTGAGGCGGAAGAGGCGGTCGGCCAACCGGCCGGCCTCGGAGCGGTTGTGGGTCACGTGCAGCACGGTGACCGTGGACTGACGCCGGACCTGGCGCAACAGATCGTACATCTCCTGCCGCGTCTCTTCGTCCAGCGCGCCGAGCGGCTCATCCAGCAAAAGCACGCCCGGACGCATGGCCATCGCCCGGCCCAGGGCCACGCGCTGCGCTTCGCCGCCGCTGAGTCCGTGCGGGCGGCGCTCCAGCAGGTGTCCGATGCGGAGGAGCTGGGCCAACTCGTCCACGCGTTGCCGGATCGCCGCCTGGCTCCAACGCCGGATCACCAGGGCGAAGGCCATGTGCTCGCGCACGGTGAGGCGGGAGAAGAGGCCGGCGTCCTGGGGCACGTAGCCCACGCCCCGGGCGCCCGGCTTCAGCCTGGTTACGTCGCGGTCCATCAGCCGGATGCGGCCGGCGGCCAGCGGCCGCAGCCCGCACATCGCCTCGAGGATCGTGGTCTTGCCGCTGCCGGTCTTGCCCATGAGCACGGCGTATCGGCCCGTGGGCACTTCCAGCGAGACATCGTGGAGGCAGAAGCTTCCCTGGCGGATGGTGACGGCCGAAAGTGCGATCATCGGCGGTGCCTCTCGACGGTCAGAGCAAACCCGTTCCCCGCAAACCAAACAGCCGCGCTACGAGCAGCACCGCCAGGGCCGCCAGGACCATGATCAGCGAGACTGCGGCCGCGGCCTCGATGTTGCCCACGCTCAGCTCCAGGAAGACGGTGGTGGGGAGGACTTCGGTGCGCATCCGGGTGGCGCCGGCGAAGACCAGGACCGGGCCGAATTCGCCCAGCGAGCGGGCCCAGGCCAAGGTGGCGGCGGTGAGCAGGCCCCGCCGGGCCTCGGGAAAGACGACCATCCAGAATGCCTGGCTGCGGCGGCATCCGAGGGTCAGGGCGACCTGTTCCGAGCGGGGGCTGATCTGGTCGAAGGTCACGCGCATCGTGCGCACGGCAAACGCGCAGGCGACGGTGAACTGCGCCAACACCACGCCGGGCACGGCGAAGGTGACCGGGATGACCCGCTCCACGGCGCGCCCCGGCGCCGTCTGAAAGAGGATCAAGAGCGCCAAGCCGATCACCAGCGGCGGCAGCACGATGGGGATGTCCAGCACGGCGTCCAGCAGGCCCTTCAGGGGGAAGTTATACCGCGAGAGGAGGTAGCCGCCCGGCACGGCCACCCAGAGCGACAGCAGCGTACAAAGCGTGCAAGAGAGCAGGCTCAGGCGGAAGGCGTAGCGGATCTCCTCGCTGGCCATGGCGCTGGCCAGGTGCCCCGGCGACGTGAACGAGCCCAGGGCCGCCAACAGGCCCACGATCAGCAGCACATACGAGCCCAGAAGCCCCACCAAACTGGCGTGAAACAGGGCGTCGCTGCGGTGCGGCAGCTTGTGCCGCTCGCCGGGATGCGGCGGGGCGGTCGGGCTGCGGGCATCGTCGGACGCGGGGCGCTCGCCGGTCATTTCTGCTCCCCTCCGGCGACCCAGTGGAATCCCACGTCCTGGAAATGCTGCCGCGACCCGGGCGAGAGGATCGCCTCCAGCAGGCGCCGCATGAGGTGCTTGTGCCGCGAGTTGCGGGCCACGGCGTACGGTTGGACGGCAATCGCCTCCGGCAGGTTCATCTCCACGATCTCGATGCCGTGCTCCGAAGCCGCCGCGCCGCTGAGCACGTTGCTGCGATAGACCACGACCACGTCGAGCGCCTTGGCCCGGAGCTGGTTGACCAGCACGTGACCGGCGTCGGCGTGGACGATGGGGTAATTGCGACGGGCGTCGTAGACGGCGGCACGGAGGGCGACTTTCTTGAGCAGGTCGTCGGTGAGGGCACCGAGGGCCGAGTTCTGCGGATGGCCCAGGCCCACGCGGAGGTCGCGATCCGAATCCGCCAAGTCCTTCGCTGACCGGCGATACGCATCCGCCAAATCTCTCACGGAAGTGACCTTCTTCCGATTCCCCGCGGCCACGGCCAGCACCATGTCGTTGCGCGAGATGCAGGTGGACGCCTCGAACCAGTCCTGGACCATGCGCATGAAGGAAACGTCGCAGGAGAAATAGGCGTCGGGGAAGCCCTTGCCCACGGCCTGCCCACCGTGGATGGCCTTCATCTGGGCCACGAGGATCCCGCAGCCGGCATAGGAAGTACTGATGCGCACTCCTTCGCGCTCCTCGAACCGCTTCAGCAGGTCTTCGATGGCCGGCTTGAGCATCGCGCCGGACATGAGCACCAGCTCGGGCCGGTCGTCCCACGGGTCGGCGTCGTCCAAGGGCTGATAGTAGTGCCTCTGGAAGACGACTTGCCCGCGGTCCTTGGCCGTCAGGTAGCGGGCGAAGTGCAGAGCGGCGGCGGGGCGCGGCGTGGTGGCGACCACGCCCAGCGAGACTCTCTCGATGGTCTTCTCGCGGAACTCAGGGACCTCGACGAACTCAATCTCGAACTGCCGGGCCGTGGCGTCCCAGACCACGGCGGCGTCGGCGGCGTCGAGCTTGACGGCCTGGGCGGCCTCGGTGACCGTGCCCACCAGGGAGACCTCCGCGCCAGGCCCCCGGCTCCGCCGCACGATCGCCTCCCACTGTCCGGTGCCCGCCAAGGCCCGTTCCGCGGCCCTTCCGCAGGCGGCCAACTGCGGATTGGGAAGCGCTACGCGCACGCGGGGCCGGGCCAGGTGGGCCGGCGAAGCGATCTTCAGGGCATTTCCCCGGCGGACCGCGATCACCAGGTGCTGCTTGGCCACGGGGAGGGTTTCGGCGACCAGCCCCAGCGCGCGTGCATCGCGCTGGTAGGCGTCGTCGGCCGCGAGGTAGAGGTCCGCGGCGGCCGGGATCACGCGGATCTTGCTCAGCAGCGTTCCCGAGCCACCTGGCTCGATCGTCACCTTCACCCCGTACTCTTGCTCGTACTGGGCGCAGAGTTCCTCCACCGGGCGGAGCAACCCTGCCGCGCAGTACAAGACCAGGTCCCCCTGCTCGCCCCGGCGCAAGGTGGGATTCCAGAGCAAGAGCACGAGGATTCCCATCGCCGCCAGGGAGCCGAGGCAGATCCCCCAAGGCCCGGCGTACATCCGACTGCGAAACAACCCTCGCATCGTCATCTCTCCTGCCCGATCCTCCGTCACATGAGGCCGCAAGCGGCGGTCGCGACCACCGGTCGCGGCTTTATTTAGCCGGCGGCCGCGGCTTTGCCGGCGCGACCACCGGTCGCGGCTTTATTTGACCGGCGGCCGCGGCTTTATTCAACCGCCGGCCACCGGCGCAATGACCACCAACTCGTCTCCCTCGCGCAGCACGTGCGCCCGGTGGCTGCGCACTGTCCCCAGGTGCGTGCCCGACACGGCGATCAGGCAACTGCCGTCGAGCCCTCTGTTCCCGGGCATCAGGGAGGCCAGCGTTTTCAGGGCCTCGTCCAACGAGCAGCCCTCGGGGAGCGCCAGGCTTTGGGGCAGGCCCTCCGACGCCTGATAGCCCCGGCCGGAAACCATCAAACGGACGTTCACAATTCGACCTTTCCAGGCATCCGGCCAAGCTGGCCGCAGCAGGGACAATCCGCATCCCGCTGCAAGCGGACGACCGAGCTGCGCCCGTAGTAGCCGTCGATGCACCACAATCGCCCAAACAGCGGCTCCCCGGCCTTGCCGAGGATCTTCACCGCTTCCAGCGCGGCCAGGCCGCCGATGGCCGTGGAAATAGCGCCGACCACGGGGAAGTCCTCCTCAAAGCCGGGCTCTTCCGGGTAGAGGCAGCGGAGGCAGGCGGTCTGGCCGGGACGGACCGCGATCAACGTGCCGCTCATTCCCCGCTGGGCCGCGTCGATCAGGGGCACGCCGGCGCCCACCGCTGCCCGGTTCAGGCGCAGTCGCTCGGCAAAGGTCGGCGCACAGGAGAGGATCACGTCCACGCGCCGCGCCAACTCCTGCGCCTCGTCGTCGTCCGGCTCGTGGTCGATCGCCTCCACGCGGACCAGGGCGTTCATCGACCGCAGGCGCTCGGCGAAGTGATCCGTCCGGAGTTCGCCGATCGCGGCCTCCGAGCCGAGCACCTGGCGGTTCAGATCGGGCAGGATCAGGCGGCCGCCGTGGGCGATGATGACGTGCCCCACGCCGGCCATGACCAGCGCCATGGCGGCCGGCCCGCCCATGCCCCCCGCTCGCGTCACCAGGGCCCTCGACTGCTTCAGTCGCAGTTGTCCTTCCGGAGTAAGCACGCCGGGACCGATTTGCCGCGCATAGCGGCGTTGTTCCTCTTCGGTAAGCTGCAACACGACGCGGACTGACTGCTCCTGGGGAACTCTGGGAGGAAATCGTACAGCCTCGCCGGCCACGCCGGGCTTTGTGCCCCACGCCAAGGCATGGCCGCCCGCTGGACGGTTCGAGTCCATCCAGATTACCCTCCTTCCACTGCCCTTCGCAAGGGCTGCGCCCAACTAAGCCAACCCCACGCGAAGCTGGAAAGATGCACCGGGCTGCCGGGTTGCGGACCCGGCCGGTTTCGGGTAAGACATACGCTCCATCGCAGGCCATCGAGGAATCCACGCCATGAGACAGAGCGTCCCCTCCGGGCCCTGGTATCGCGAGCTGACCGGCTACCACTGGTTCGTGCTGATGGTCTGCACCCTGGGCTGGATGTTCGACTGCCTGGATCAGCAACTGTTCAACATCGCACGCAAACAGGCGGTGACCGACCTGGTGGGCGACAGCGAAGCGGTCGAGACCTTTGCGACGCTTGCCACCTCCATGCTGCTCGTGGGCTGGGCGACCGGGGGGATTTTCTTCGGGATCATGGGGGACCGCCTCGGCCGGGCGCGGACCATGGTTTTCACGATCCTTGCTTACTCGGTGTTCACGGGCCTGAGCGGTCTTGCCTACGGCGTGTGGGATTTCATGCTGTATCGCTTCCTGACCGGCTTGGGCGTGGGGGGGCAGTTTGCGGTGGGGGTTTCGCTGGTGGCGGAGGTCATGCCCGACCGGGCCCGGCCGCACGCCCTGGGCCTGCTGCAAGCCCTGTCGGCGGTGGGCAACATCATGGCGGCATTGATCGGCCTGGGATTCAGCCAGTTGGACAAGGCCGGGGCACTCCCATTCAGCGGGTGGCGGGGGATGTTTGCCGTGGGAATCCTGCCCGCCCTGCTGGCGGTGCTGGTGATGACTCGCCTCAAGGAGCCCGAGCGTTGGCGCAAGGCCGTCGCCGAAGGGATTGGGCAGAAAAGAGCTGGGTCGCTCAAGGAGATGTTTGGCGTTCCGCGCTGGCGCCGTCGCGTGATCGTGGGAATGTTGTTGGCATCGTCGGGGGTGATCGGGCTCTGGGCCATCGGATTCTTCAGCCTCGACCTGAACCAGTCCATTTTCCGCAAGATCTACGAGCAGGAGGCCCGCGACGCGGGCTCGGCGGACAACGACCGCCAACTGCTTCGCTTGGCCCTCCAATCGCCCGAGCAACTGGATGAGGCGGCCAAGACCGTCCGGCCGCAGTGCCTCTTGAGCTTGGCCGTCTCGAACAAGGACCGGGAGGGGAACGACATCTTGAACAAGGATCCGCATCAGATCTACATTGCCGCACTGGTGCTTCGTGCCGCGGGAAAGCCCGTCTCAGCCGAGGCCGTCTTGGGTGCCCTCGACGATCCGCAGCAGTTGAAGGCGGCCGCGCAGGTCGTGCGCGACGGAGCAGGGCAGAATCTCACCAGGGCGGTGCGCGACGCCTTGGACAGCGTGTCCGGCGGCCTCGCTCCCCAGCCGGCCGACGAGCGGACCAGAAGGACGGCATACCTGGCCGGTGCGGACAAACCGCAGAAGCCCGTCGGGGACTACGCCGAGGCCGTTCTCGCGCGCCACAAACAGATCAGCGGCGATGCCAGTTGGTGGGGCAGCATCACCTCGATGCTGTTCAACATCGGCGCGTTCTTCGGCATCTATACGTTCAGCCGGGTCACGCAACGGATCGGCCGGCGCTGGGCGTTTGCCGGAGCGCTCGTGGCCGCCGCGATCAGCACCGCCGTGGCGTTCCTCTACATGGACAGCCCGGGCGACGTCTATTGGATGGTGCCGCTCATGGGCTTCTGCCAGTTGTCCCTGTTCGGCGGCTACGCGATCTACTTCCCCGAACTCTTCCCCACGCGGCTGCGGAGCACGGGCACGTCGCTATGCTACAACATTGCCCGATTCGTGGCGGCGACCGGGCCGATCGGGCTGGGGCTTCTGACGCGGTACGTGTTTGCCGGCTCCGCGGAGCCGATGCGCTACGCCGGCGTGACGATGTGCTCGGTCTTCCTCCTGGGCCTGCTGGTCCTGCCCTTCGCCCCGGAGACCAAGGACGAGCCGCTCCCGGAGTAGCGGACCCTGCCGTGGATTCAACCTCGCGGCCAAGCTCTTGCCGATTGCGGCGCCTCGTCGAGGCCGCCGTTGTCCTTCTCGGCGTCGGCCTGATCCTCCGGACTTGGTGCCTGCAAGGGCTCTTCGTCCCTTTCCAGGTCTCCAGCGGCTCGATGGCAGAGACGCTGCTGGGGCCGCACTGCAGGATCGCCTGCGGCGACTGCGGCTTTGGCTTTGTCTGCGGGACCGACCAGCCAGTGCCCGGCCTCCGCGCCGTTTGTCCCAACTGCGGTTATGGCGGAGATAAATGGGAGTGCTCGCTGGAGCTTGCGGGGGATCGCCTCCTGATGGACAAGGCCAGCTTTCTCTTGCGCACGCCACGCCGGTGGGAGGTCGTCGCCTTCCGCGATCCGCAGCGCCCGAGCCACGTCGTCGTGAAGCGAGTGGCCGGCCTGCCGGGCGAGTCGATCCAGACTCGCGATGGCGACGTCTACGTGAGCGGCCAGATCGTTCGCAAGACCTTGGCCCAGCAGCGTGCCATGGCCGTGCCGGTCCACGACGCCGATTTTTCGCCGCGCCTGGACCCCACCGCACCGCCGCGGTGGCAAGCCGAGCGGAAAGGGAGCCGCTGGGTCGCCGCAGGCGGCAGCTTCACCCGTCCCGAGGTTCCGGGCGAGGATGCGGTGGACTGGCTGACTTACGTCCACCGGCGACGCATCCCGGGCACACGCGAGCGCACGGCGGAGGCCACCATCCTCAACCAGTGCGGCTACAATCAAGCGCTTCCGCAGCGGAGCGAAGACCTCGCGCCGGCCACCGACCTGATCTCGAACTTGGCCTTGGCGGCATCGGCCAGGAAT
>CAYGZI010000292.1:0-7436 GCA_964354245.1 uncultured Planctomycetaceae bacterium | reverse complement strand
ATTCCCCTGCACAACAATCTCTCGGAGAGCGACATCCGGGAATGGGCGAAGAAACGCAAAATCAGCGCCGGCACGCGCAGCGAACTGGGCCGGCGCTGCCGCGACACCTTCGTCAGCCTGAAGAAGACCTGCCGCAAGCTGGGCGTTTCCTTCTGGCAGTATCTTCAGGATCGCATACGCGGACTGCACAAAATCCTCGCGATGTCCCATCTTCTCCGCCAAGCGGCGCAGGAGGCGTAACCCCCTTCACGCCGCCACAGCCCCCGTTCATCCATCGGGCCGGATCGACCGTTCCACTGCGCACCGACCCCGGGATTATTGAGAAGTTACGCAAGAATGCCCGTCCTGCTGACAGGCAGGAATGCCCGTCCTACTGAAGGTACTCCCGCAAGGCCGACATCACACGGTCCATCTCCGATTGCAGTGCGGCAAAAAGCCCTTCGGCCTGTTGGAGACTCCCCTCTCGCCCCAGGGTCTCGAGTTGAAGTGCCATTTGGTAGGCCTGCCGGGCACCCAAGTACTGAAGCGACCCCTTGAGCGTGTGCGCGGGGCGCACGATCTGGCCGGGAGCAGCCTCGGAGATCGCCCGCCCGAGCTCCGCGACGAGGCGGGGTGATTCCTCCAAGAAAGCCGCGATGATACCTCGGAGCAGGGATACATCCCCTTGGACCGACTGGAGGGCCGTGGACCAATCCACGATCCCGTCGCCGGCGGCCGGTGCGGTTGGGGGGGCGGCGGGAACGGCCGCCTGGACCGCGGCCGTCTCGCCCACCGCGCCGGCGATCGTATCGAACAGGCGCCGCGCGCGGATCGGCTTGGCCAGATACTCGTCCATCCCGGCCTCCAGGCACCGCTCGCGGTCGCCCTGCATGGCATGGGCGGTCATGGCGATAATGGGGACGTGCGTCCCCTTCTGCTTTTCCGCCTGGCGAATGGCGACCGTGGCCTCCAGTCCGTCCATCTGCGGCATCTGGACGTCCATCAGGACCAGGTCGAACGGCTCGGCGCGGAAGGCCGCCACGGCCTCCTGGCCGTCGTTGGCCACGACCACGCCGTGTCCCTCCCGCTCCAGAACCGCCTTGACCAGCTTCTGGTTCACCAGGCTGTCTTCCACCAGGAGCACCCGGAGCGGCCGGAGCGGCTTGCGGGCGCCGGCCGCCGATGCCTCGGTCCCTTCTTCCACCAGAACGCCGATCCCCAGGGCGACGGCGATCGCGTCGAACAGCTCCGACTGCTTGATCGGCTTGCGCACGTACGCCGACACCCCCAGTTGCTCGCAGCGCGAAATGTCTCCGGCGCGGTCGCCCGAGGCGAGCATCAGGATCGTGGCGGGGACCGGGTCCATCTCCTGGCGGACCTGACGCAGCAGCGCAAAACCGTCGGTCTGCGGCATCGCGGCGTCGGCCAACACGAGATGATACGCCTCGCCCTCCTGCCGGGCCCCGCGCAGGCGTTCCAGGGCCTCGCCGGCGGAAGCCGCAAGCTCGGGCTCCATTTCCCAGTGGCGCAGGAGCTGATCGAGGATGGCGCGGCTGGTGGCGTTGTCGTCCACGACCAGCACCCGGATGCCGAGGACGCCCGAGGGCCGAGGCGCCGCCGCACCCGCGGTCTCCGCGCGCGGCAGCCCGACCCGCATCGTGAAGTGAAACGTGCTTCCGCGTCCCACCTCGCTCTGGACCCAGATCCGCCCGCCGGCCAGCTCGACCAGCCGGGACGAGATCGCCAGTCCCAGGCCCGTGCCGCCGAGCTTGCGCGTCGTGCTGGTGTCGCCCTGCACGAACGCGCCGAAGATTGCTTCCTGTTTCTCCTTGGGGATTCCGCTCCCGGTGTCGGCGACCGAGAAGTGCAGAGTCACGGTCGGAAGTTCCGAGGGAACTGGGGATTGGGAAGCGGGGATTGGGGATTGGGGACTGGGGATTGGAGACTGGAGACTGGGCGCTTGCACGCGTTGACTGCTCTCTGATCCCCAATCCCCA
The DNA here is from genome assembly GCA_964354245.1 of uncultured Planctomycetaceae bacterium. Taxonomy (GTDB): domain Bacteria; phylum Planctomycetota; class Planctomycetia; order Pirellulales; family Thermoguttaceae; genus CAYGZI01. The sequence continues at coordinate 5,460 of CAYGZI010000292.1, read as the reverse complement.
ATCCCTAATCCCCAATCCCTAACCCCTAATCCCTCTACCTCCACCTCGACCAACACTTCGCCCCGGTCCGTGAACTTGATGGCATTGCCCACCAGGTTGACGATCACCTGGCGCAGTCGGTTCGCGTCGCCGACCACCACTTCGGGAACCCCCGGCCGGATCGAGCAGGCCAACTCCAGCCCCTTGCGGTGGGCCCGGGGGGCCAGCGATCTGAGCGTGTCGCCGAGGCTTTCGTGGAGGTCCAGCGGGCTGTGGTCCAGATCGAGCTTTCCGGCCTCGATCCTGGAGAAGTCGAGGATGTCGCTGACCAGCGAGAGCAAGGCTTCGCCCGATTCGCGGAGCACGGCCAGGTACTCTCGCTGTTCGGCCGACAGCGGGGTATCGAGCACCAGCTCGGTCATGCCCAAGATCGCGTTTAAGGGGGTGCGGATCTCGTGGCTCATGCTGGCCAGGAACGTGCTCTTGGCCCGGTTGGCGGCCTCGGCAGCCGCCTTGGCCTGTTCCCGGTGCTCCTCGGCCGATTTCTGGGCGGTCACGTCCCAGAAAACGACCTGCGTTTCCACGACGTTGCCGGCGGCGTCGCGGACCGGAGACTTCATCACGTGGACGTACCGGATCTCGCCGTCCTTTTCGTACTGCTCGGTGTCCTCGAAAATCGTTCCGGTCTCGGCGACCCACCGATCGTCGTGGCGGTACTTCTCGGCCAGGTCGGCGGGATAGAAGTCGAAGTCGCTCTTGCCGAGGATTTCTTCGGCCTGCTTTCCGAGCAACCGGCAGAACGACGTGTTGGCGAAGGTGAACTTGCCGTTCAGGTCCTTGCGCAGGACCTGCACCGGGAGGTTCTCCACAAGCGAGGCATACAGGGCTTCCGAGTCCTTCAGCACCGCCTCGGCCCGCTGGCGATCGGCGATTTCCTGGGCGAGGCTCTGGTTGGCCCGCTTCAGCTCGTGGGTCCGCTCGACGACGACCTGCTCGATCCTCGCCGTGTGACTGGCAAACGTGTTGATGTACAGGACCAAGAGGCCGGTGACGACCAACCCGGCCACGAGCGCGGCCAAGGGCACCCAGCTCCGATGAGCGGCGAGGTAGACGTCGGTGGGCGTGCACCCGATCAGCCACGTCCGGCCCGCGATGGGGAATTCGACTTCGTGGCCCAGCTCGCCGAACTCCTTGCCGAAGGGATCGGCGGCCGGATCGAACGGCTTGTTGCGCGCCGGCGAGCCTTGCGCGGCCAGCAACACCCGGCCGCCTCCGGACGTCACTTCAAAAACCCGGACGTCGACGCCGAGGCCCTCCGTCCCCCGGAGCGCGCTTTTCAGGATCTCGCCGAGATTGAATTCTCCCAGGACGACCCTCTCGATGCTCGCCTCCCGTTGGTCGGGAGTGGCGGTCGGCGCCCCCTTGGCGTAGATCGGCGAAACAAACAGCACCCGCCGCGACTCCTTCGACTCGGGATCCAAGGGGATGCCTTCGGTGACGGCCGGTTCGCCGGAGCGGACGGCCTCCCGGATGGTTTCCATCCACGCCTTCTCCGCCGCAAGGTCCAAACCCAAAGCGAGGAGCTTGGAGCGTGGAGACTCGATGAACTCGATCGGGAAATACTCGTCGGCCGGCTCCGCCGGAGCCAATCTTCCTCGGGGATCCCAGACGCGGATCTGGTGGTCGCCCCCCTGCTCCTTGCGCAACTCGGCTTCGAACTTCGGCCGCTCGGCCGACGGAATGCGGCGGGCCATCGCCAAGCTCAGCATGTCGGGGTAGCGGCGGAGGAAGCGGGCTACGAACTTGGCAAACTCCCCGGACTCCACCTTCTCCGAGCCATCGTAGTAGGCGGTCAGGGCGTCGAAGACTGCCAGCCGCTCGCTGAGCTCCCGGCCGATGACCCCAACCCGATGTTCGGCGTCTCCGCGGATCGAAACGTCGATGAGCCGGTTCTCCCGGACGTGCAGCACCCAAGCCGCCCCGCCGGCCACCAACAGGCCGCTCAGTGCCACCGCCACGATGAGCGGCCGTCTCGATCGAATCCAATCTCGCGGGCCAACGGTCAGCATAGTGCCTGTCCCAACGGGTCTTCCGTCGTCTCCGACGATTTTGCGCTCGCAGGGGCTTTCCGACAAGAACTTGGCAAATCCCCGCGGCCCCGGTAGTCTGACCGGAGTCGAGACGCCTCCGAAAGCCCATGATCCCTCTGCCGGATGCCATGACGAGACTCTCGGCGAGAACCCGGCTGCGGGCTTGGCTGCCTCGATTATAGGACAACGCGACGGCAAGAGGAACACGCAGCCCCATGACTAGCCCCCAGACGCTCTCAGACTTCGTACACCAGGCAGTCCTCCCCCATTTGGCCGCTGGGGCGGTCTATCGCTCCGTTCATTTTGTGGATACCGGTGGTCGGTTCTGGCGCGGGACCTGTCCGTTCCACGCGGATGATCCCTCTTCGTGCCCGATGTACGTTGACTGGGTGACGCTTCGCTGGAGTTGTCTCGACGGGTGCCGCAAGGGGGGGCAGTCGTTCCTGGCGTTCCTCAACAAGGGGCGTTTCCCACAGCCCGGCAGCGGGGAACTCCGCGCTGCCCTCCACCTCGCCGCCGATCTGGCCGGCCTACCCCAGGCCCGCGTCCCAGAGTGTACCGCCGAAGACGAGCTCCGCGCCATCCAAGACGAGCGCGTCGCCAGCCTCCTGGAGACCTTCTTCCTGCAGGCCCGTTGGGCGCTTCACGCTGAGCCGGCTTCGCCCGGCCCGTGCGCCTCCGCGCCGGCCCGGGCCTGGCTCGTGGACCAGGGGTTTGACCCGGCGAGCCTGGGCGATCTGCCGATCGGTCTGTTCGTCGAGGGAGAGGCGATCCGACGGGGACTTCTTGCGGCGGGATTCACCGTCGAGGAAATCGAAGCCTCCGCGCTGGCCGCCGATCCACGCCTTGTCGGGCGCCTGGTCGGTCCGATCCGGGACCGTTGGGGCCGGATCCGGAGCTTCTGGGCCCGGCACCCCGATGACCGGCCCCCCAAGTTTCTCTTCAAAGGACAATGGAAAGAGGAAGTCGGCTTGTTCGGATTGGACGCGGCCCTCCATCCTGCCGCCGGCGAGCGCGGGGACCTCATCGTCGTGGAACGGCTCCTCGACGCACTCCTCCTGCAATCCAGAGGGCTGCGCAACGTGGCCGCCGTGGGGGGGCCGCCAAGAGAACTCGGCAAGCGGCGCTGGCAGCGGCTGTGGGGCCTCGGCGTGCGCCGACTGATTCTGGCGTTTGAGCCCGCGGCGCACGGTTCCGACGGCATCCTGGCCGCCCTGCAAAGTGCTTTCCGAGTCAGGCACACCGTGGAGGAATACGTCCTTCTCCCGAAGAGCCTCCGGGGCTACAGCAGCCTTGCCGAGCTGACCCGGGCCAAGGGGCTTGCCGCCCTGCAAGCCATCTTCGAGACGGAGCCCGTCCACGCGTACTCATTTAAGGCGTCGTCGTTGCTCGATCGGCATCGGACCGGCCGGGGGTGGACCGATGCGGGCCGGCATGCCGCCTGGAAAGAGGCGATCGAGTTCTACGTCTCCCAAGGCCGTCACGCCGTCGACGACCTCGATCGCCACTTCGTCCCCACCATGGTTGCCGGTCTCGAAAGGACCTGGGACGCCTTTCAGCCGCTCCCTGGATTCCAGCGCGAGCCGGAACCACCCGAGCGGCCGGTCGATGACTCGGGAGAAACCGGCGTGGTCCAGCCCGGTCCGTCGGCGCCAAAGCGGCCAACCGAGACGTGCCCCGTCCACCGATGCGGGTCGGGCGTCTGTTTCTGCTTTGATTGACGCGTTGCCAGGTGGTGGTGGCCCTGGTATGCTGAAGGGGTGTCGTGCCCACGCAAGGGCGGCTAGCTCAGTTGGTTAGAGCGCTATCCTCACACGGTAGAGGTCGCCAGTTCGAGCCTGGCGCCGCCCATTACGAAAACCCGCTGACGGCAATCGTCAGCGGGTCTTTGTCTCGACACTTGACGGAGCCTCGACGAGAGGCCGTTGAGGCGAGCTGACGCCAGCGGATCGTGGTCCCTCGTCAAGTGTCAAGAGCTGACCCAAACTCGTACTTGCGGCCCTCCGGCCCCTCGGCCATAATATTGAAGGATTAGATACTTACCCTTGCGGCTGAAGGCCGCGTACCGCACGTGGAGGTGCGCAAATGATTCCCCGTAGACTTTGCCTGCTTTTCGTCGCTTCTTCCCTGCTGTCCACGGGCGGGTGTCGTGAATCTGGCCAGCAACCTTCATCAGCAAGCCGAAACACCGCTTCGCCGATTCCGGCGAAGCCGGAGATGGCCCACCCTGCGAAGAGTGATGAACAAGAGAAGACGCCCGCGATACGCGCCGAGAAAGCCGAGACTGTCGCCCTTCCCGGGGCGAAAGGCCTCCTCTGCGAGAAAGTTGGCAACCTGAAAGGTGGGGTCGAGGTTATTGGTGGCGACGTGGGGGTAGAAACCTGTGACCCCGATAAGCCGCCGAAGAGAAGAACCCTTCCCTCCGGAAGCAAAACTATCTCGGTCGCGGTCAAGTTCAACAGGAAACCGCAGTTCGAGACAATCGGCCTTCAAATCGCTAACAATGCGGGCGAGGTGAACTTCTCCGACGGAAACGCCATCACAAGCGAGGATGCTCGAACCGGGGCGTATGCAGTGGAGTTCTTCCGCAAGGTCAAGGAAGGACTCGCCGATGGGCCGTACCAGGCCAAAATCAAGGTCGATGGGCAGATCGTCGTCCTGATTAACTGGAGCATCGGTGAGCCCCGAAACTAAGGCTTAGACAAGCGAACGCCCCAGGCATTTTCGTCGGGCGGGCGGCAGCACGCCCGGGATCGAGGTAGAGCATTCGGTACTGGGATTTGACAGGGTATGGTTTACAGGGCACGCCCTCCAGAGAATGAAGCAACGCGGAGTCTCGCAGAGGGAGGTGTTCTTGGTCCTGGAGTGTCCGACAAGAAAAGGGCTCAGGACACAGCCGGGTAGAGAACGCTGGCGAAGAAATCGCACAGAGGTTGTTTTTGAGAGGTGGACGGACAAACTGTGTATCATCACGGTGATCGTGATTTAGGGTAACTCATGAAGACGGACAAGTTTTCCTTCTGTGTAAGCGTTGAGACTCAGGACCAAACTGGGAAAGTGATCGCGGTCTATTTTCAGGTCAGGAAAGGAAAAACAAAAACCACAAGGGAATACGCGGACGGCAATGCGTTTGCAGACTACGACAAACACGGCCAGCTCTTGGGGATTGAGTTATTGGCCCCATGCCGTGCAGCCATACTTGACAGGATTGCGAAACAGGCGCCGACTAAGCGATTTGTGCGGGATGCGGTTCCGCGCGGAATGCTCGTAACTTCATAGGAAACAGCATGGACCGTCCAGCTACGCGGCAATCGCGTAGCCACCGCCCATCACGTGGTCAGACAGATCCTCGAACGTCCAGGCAGGGGGCAGGCAGGGGGTCAACTCTTGG
>CAYGZI010000291.1:7354-7438 GCA_964354245.1 uncultured Planctomycetaceae bacterium | reverse complement strand
GGTGACAGGCAGGAATGCCTGTCCTCCTCCGCTGCCCGGGCCCAAAAGGTCGCCGACCGCGGCGGCAAGACCTCGCCCCGCCGG
>CAYGZI010000291.1:0-7344 GCA_964354245.1 uncultured Planctomycetaceae bacterium | reverse complement strand
GAAGGGCACTTCTCCGAGCACCTCCCGGCCCCGCGCCAGAAACACGCGGACCCGCACGCACCAGTGGATCTTCACGATCACTCCGCGGTAGCTTAGCGGGCTGTTGGGCAGTGCCGTGCTGAACCGGCCGGGACGCCGCACGTCGATCCGGTCCCCGCTCTCCGCCGACAGCCGGCGGAAGTCGTGGACTGCCAGGTCTTCATCTCCTTTGCCCTCGGTGTGCCAGAGCACCGATATCTCTACGGCCTTGATCTCCTCCGGGGCGATCCCGTCCAGCCGGTACTCGCCCGAGAGCGTCTCCCCCGGGCGGTGGACGCGGCCGTTGCCGTCCAGTCGGATCCTAACCAGTGGTTCCTTCATGATTTGTTGATCCCGAGGCCATTCGGGCGGACGATCACGGGAAAGGCCCGCTGGAAATCGGGCCAGCCGGCGACACTCCCGCGCACCACGAATTTCCAGTTGACGTCGTTGTGCCCGGACTTGAACGAGTGCATGGCGCCGGCCGGGACTTCGGCGGCGAAGCGGGCCGTGAAGGGCATCCCCTGCTGCACCTCGATCCGCTCGCGGCGGAACACGGATTGCTGGTAGACGCGGTGGTTCTCGGTGCGGGTGTTGGTCCCGTGGCGGTAGGTGGCTTCTTCGTCGCAGGCGAGCAAGACCTCCAGCCAATGGATCCGCAGCCGTCCGGTCTGCGATAGAAACAGGCCGCAAGCCCTGCCGGGATACAGCGGCTGCTCGGAGATCTCCAGGAGCGTCGGGCCGATCGCGGTGGCCAGCACCAACTGGCGCACGAACACCACGATCAGGCCAATGCCGATCGCCAAGAAAGGGATCAAGAATACGATCAAGACCCAGTAGGGCTCCCCTTCCGAGAGGCTGTTGACGGCTCCGACCGCAACCAAGGACCCAATCCCGTTCCACAGCAAGCACGCGGTCAGCCAGAGGCCGAGGGTCCACGCCGGCGAGCCGGCCATGGGAAGGCGATAGGCCAATTCGGTCCCGGGGCTATCCGTGATGTGGCCCGCCGGGGGGACGTGCGGGAAGGCCGGCTGGGCGACCTCGGTCTCCTCCGATGAGTCCCGCGGCCCGCTTCGCTTGGCCAACGCCGCCCGGCGCTCCACGGATTTCCCCAGACTCACGACCGTGTAGACGAGGCCGCCGCCGCCAATCAACAGAAGCGATATGGGCACGGAGAGCGTCAGCCACAGCCGCCACGTGTACCCCCGCCACTCCGGGATCACCTGCGTGGCCAGCAGGAACACCATGCCCGCGCAGCCTAACAGGAAGAACACGGCAAAAAACAGGGCCTCTCCGAGACTGCCAAACCCCTTGGAGCCTGTCCGCCGATTACCGCGTTTCTTTTCGTATAAGCGAAAGCTACGGGCCACTTCGCCTCGACTTCCGATAAAAGCCGATGCCCTCAAGCGCCTGGTACACCTCCTCCAGCGTCTTCTCGCCGAAGTTGGAGATGTTCAAGAGTTGCTCGGGGGTCGAATTCAGAAGGTCTTCGACGGTGAAGATTCCTTTCTCTTCCAGACAGTTGGTCGTCCGGACCGACAGGCCGATCTCGGCCGTGCTCATTTCGAGCTTGTGTTTGAGCCCGCTGGCCCGGGTCTCAACCGTGTTCAGGGGAATCCGTGTACCCATGGGGTCCCTCCCTAAGAACCGAAAATCCCTTTCGACCGCGACGAGCCTTTTCTGGCGACGGACCGGCCCGCCGCTGGCGCGAAAGTATACCACTTTCGCCGATCTTGATCATAGCCCCCCACGTTAGGGATACCCGTTGACGCCCCCCCCTTTCGGGACATCTTGGCCATGCGGATTGCAGCGTCCAGCGATCAGCAACCAGCATTCATCGTTCATCCTTCATCCTTCCGCCATCCCCTGCCACCCAGCGATGGAAATCCGTATATTACTACGAAGCGGCCCGCCGGATATTGGGGCAAACCGGCGCGTTTCGGGGTGCCGCCCGCGAGAACCCTTCCAAGGCGAAACCCTTTGACCGGTCTACTCGAAGGCCTGACCGCCGCGCAACGCGACGCCGTCCAACACGTTGAGGGGCCTCTGCTGATCCTCGCCGGTCCGGGGAGCGGCAAGACCCGGGTAATTACCCACCGCATTGCGTATATGCTTTCTAGGGGGGTGCCTCCGGACCAGATCCTGGCCCTGACCTTCACCAACAAGGCCGCCCAGGAGATGCAGATTCGGCTAAAGCAGCTCGCCCCCGACCAGTCGGTCTGGGTGGGGACCTATCATCGCTTCTGTGCCCGATTGCTCAGACGTTATGCCCCCCTGGTGGGGCTGCAAGAGAACTACACAATCTACGATGCCGAGGATAGCGCCCGGACGCTCCGGCAAGTGATCCAGCGGCTCCGGATCGACGCCGTGTACTTCACGCCGGAGGCCATCGGCTCGGCGATCAGTTGGGCCAAGAACAAGCTGATCGGTCCCGAGCAGTACGAGCCGCGCCCCGGCCACCCGCTGGGCGCGCTGGTCAAGCGGGTCTATCCGGCCTATCAGGCCCAACTGGCCCGGTCCAGTGCCGCCGACTTCGACGACCTGCTGCTCCACGCGGTCAACCTGCTCCGCGACAACCCCGAAGTCCGCGGTGAGCTGGACGAGCGATATCGGTTCATCCTCGTGGACGAATACCAGGACACCAATCTCGCCCAATACGCCCTGGCCCGGGCCCTCTCGATCGACTATCCCAACCTGGCGGTCACGGGCGACCCCGACCAGTCCATTTATGGCTGGCGCGGCGCGAACCTCAACAACATCCTCGAGTTCGAGAGAGACTACCCGAGCGTCCGCGTCGTGCGCTTGGAGCAGAACTACCGCAGCACCAAGTGCATCCTCCGGGTGGCGGCCGAGCTGATCGCCCACAACGTCAAGCGCAAGCAGAAGGACCTCTTCACCGAGAAGGGCCAGGGAGTCCCGGTCCGCCTGGTCCGCTACGCGACCCAGAAGGACGAGGCCCATGACATCGCGGCGCAAATCGCCGGCGAGATCCGCGCCGGCCGGCGGCGTCCCCGCGACTTCGCCGTCTTCTACCGCGTCAATGCCCTATCGCGGGCGCTGGAGCTGGCCCTGCGCGAGCAAGGGGTCCCTTACCAGCTCGTCAACGGAGTCGAGTTCTACCAGCGCAAGGAAATCAAGGACGTCCTGGCGTACCTGCGCCTGGTGAACAATCCGCGCGACGACGTGGCCTTGCTCCGCGTCATCAACGCGCCCCCGCGCGGCATCGGCAAGAAGACCATTGAGCGGCTTGCCGATTACGCGGCGAGCCGCGGCCTGCCGCTCATGGACGCGCTGGACGACCTGCGACGCGGTGAAGCGTTAAGCGGCTCGGGCAGACGAGAATGTCTGCCCTCCGCGGCCCGGGCGAAGCTGCTCAAGTTCGTGGAGACCTTCGAGGCGATCGCGGCGCTGGCCGCTGCGCCGCTCGAAGAAATCCTGGGAACCGTGCTCGCCGAGACCGGCTACAAGCGGCAGTTCGAGGGCTCCACCAGCGAAGAGGACCAGGACCGGCTGGCCAACCTCGAGGAGCTGCTCACCGTGGCCCGCGAGTTCGACGAGCGCCACCGCGCCGAGCACGCCCTGGAGCAGTTCCTGGAAGACACCAGTCTTACGGGCGAGACCGACGACTGGCAATCCGAGAGCGACCGAGTGACGCTGATGACCCTCCATGCCTCCAAGGGACTGGAGTTTCCCGTGGTCTTCCTGGTCGCCGTCGAGGAGGGGCTCTTGCCGCACGAGCGGAGCCGAGAGCAACCCGATGAGATCGAGGAAGAGCGGCGGCTGATGTTCGTCGGAATCACCCGGGCCATGGAGGAACTACAGATCAGCCTGGCCCGTTACCGCGACTTCCGCGGCCGGCGCAAGATGGCGGTTCCCAGCCCGTTCCTCATGGAGTTGCCGCGTGGGGAGATGGAGGTGATCGAGCGGGAGGTCGAGGCGGCGGAGCCTTTCCCGGCCGACGCGCCGGATGCCTTTTCGGCCGAGGCGCAGGACCCCGAATTGGCCCCAGCGGGAGCGGTGGAAGCACGGCCGCGGAAGCGGCTCGCGGTGGCGCCGCTGATGACCGCGGCGGAACTAGCCGGCCATGGCCCGCCTCCGGCGGTTGACCCCGACGCTTTCTATCAAGGACTGGTGGTAATTCACCCCGAGAACGGAATAGGAACGATCGTGGCCCTGAGCGGGAGCGGCCGGTCGCGGACCGCCACCGTAGATTTTGCCTCCCCGCGGCGCCGGCTGAAATTCGTGATCGCCAAAAGCCCGCTGCGGCCGGTGGGGTAGTCGTACGGCTTGAAGGCCCCGTAGGGAGAACGGAGCAGAGACCCGCCCGGCTGCCGGTATTGAACCGCCAGCCCGGCTCCGAAATACGGCGCGGCCTTCGCCGCCTTGACCTCTCGGACGGTGGTGCCCAGTTATCTTCGGCGGCGCTTGATCGGCTCCGGCTTCTCGAGGACTTTCATCCGAATGAGCGTGCAGTTTTCCGGCAAAGTGGATTCCAAAGCATCTCTGCTGCTCACAACTCGGCGACCGGCGACGGCCGCTTCATCGCTGGGCAGCACCTTTGTGCTCTCCTGGCGAGCCAAGACAGTGTCATTCATCGCCAGAATCGCCTTACATTTCGGGGGAGGCACAACACCCCGTCGCTTCGCCTTTTTCTTCGGCATGTCGCAGCCCTGGCAGTGAACGAGTTGCCCCCGAGTGATGCCTTTGAGGGTACGACAATCCCGTCCCGATTGTCAACTGCGTTGACGCGTGAGTACCCGATTTTCAACCGCTCAGAAGCGCTCTTCGGGTGCTGACGCACCCGCCACAGGCGTTAGGATTCCCCACTGTCCCGGCTTTTCCCGGAAACGCTGTACTCCTACCCCGCCGGGCGAGCGCTTGACATAGACCCGCCGGTCAAGGATGATGAAGGTTGGAAGTGCTTGTGCCCAAAGCGCTTCGGCGTTTTCTTGTGGCCGGCCGTCCCGGGTGCTCTGATGTCACGCGCAGCGATCTTCGAGGCCAGCGTCCGCTATTTCCTGGAGCCCATTGCCCCGCTCCTGGAGGACGAATCGATCACGGAGATCATGGTCAACGGCCACAACGACGTCTACATCGAGCGGCGGGGCCGGCTGGAGCATACGGGGGTGCGGTTCGGCAGCGAGGACGCCCTGCTCTCGGCCATCCACAATGTGGCCCAATGGGTCGGCCGCGAGATCACCGAGGAGCGGCCGATGCTCGATGCCCGACTGCCCGATGGCTCGCGGGTCCACGCCGTCATCCCGCCGGCTGCCCGGGGCGGCACTTACCTGACCATCCGCAAGTTCTCCCGCGAGGCCCTCACCCTGGAGGACTTCGTCCGCTTCAACAGCCTTTCGGAGATCGCCCGGGAGTTCCTGGAAATCTGCGTCCGCCTGCGCAAGAACATCCTTATTTCAGGCGGAACCGGCACGGGGAAGACGGCCCTGCTCGGGGCCCTATCGCACGCGATTCCTGAGCAAGAGCGGATCGTGGTGATCGAAGACACCTCCGAGCTGCGCCTCATCCAGTCGCACTGCCTTTACCTGGAGGCGAAGCACGCGGACGCGGCCGGGCGAGGGGCGATCAATCTCCGCCAGTTATTCGTCAATTCCCTCCGCATGCGGCCCGACCGGATCGTCGTCGGCGAGGTCCGGGGCGGCGAGGCCCTGGACATGATCCAGTCGATGATCAGCGGCCATTCCGGGAGCCTATCGACGATCCATGCGGAGACCGCGCGGGATTCGCTGTTGCGCCTGGAGACGCTATCGCTGATGTCTGACGTGGAGATTCCGGTCTACGTGGCCCGGGCGCAAGTGGCCTCAGCCATTCACCTGGTTGTGCAAATTGCCCGTTTTACCGAAGATGGGTCGCGGAAGGTCACTCGAATCACAGAGGCGCGGGGCCTGGACGCGGGCAACCAATACATCTTGGCCGACTTGTTTGTTTCCCGGCTTCGCGGCAAGACGCCGGAGGGGATGTTAATTGCGGACTTGGCGCCCACGGGCGAGAAGCCGAGCTTCGGCAAGGCGCCTTACGAGCAAGGGATGGGTGATTTGGTGCGGCTGAGCGAGGGGTGCTGGACGAAGTAGGGACTGGGGACTAGGGATTAGGGATTAGGGATTGGGGATTGGGGATTAGGAACAGAGTCCCCTCTCCCGCTGGGAGAGGGTTAGGGTGAGGGCGGCGATCATGAGACGGACTCGGCTATCCCAATCGAGACGACGGAGTAGACGTCGGTTCTGCCTCCTCGGGGGGGTGCGGAGGACGGGAGCGAGTTCGCTGGACTACATTCTCATCCTGGGCGTGATTTTGCCGATGGTGGCGGCTATCATAGGGTACGGGCGGCAGGCGATTCGAGTGACTTACGAGATGGTCTGCGCGCTGGTGTCCTGGCCGTTCATGTAGGCTGCAGGTAGGACGACTTTCAAGTCGTCCTCCAGGCGTGAGACGACTTGAAAGTCGTCCTACAAGCGTGAGTGTGACGGGCCGCAAGGCCCTTGCCGGCAACAGAGACCTTGGTGAAGAGGACCTGCTTATGAAGAAAGCGCGGTGGTTCGACCTTTTCAAGAGGCTGCACGAGGACCAGCAGGGCGCGGTGACTCTGGAGACGATCCTGATCATCGGGGCCATTGCCTTGCCGTGCTTGGTGTTTCTGCTCAAGTACGGCTGGCCGGTGATCCGCAACATGTTCCAGACGCAGCTCCAGGAGATGGACGACTCGGTCAAGAACGAGTACCAATGAGCCGGCCGTCGGCCGCGGGTCGCGTATGGTTGCCACCGTCCTGCTGCTGGGGCTCCTGGCTGCCGCCGCAGCAACGGATATCGCGCGGCGCCGGATCTACAACCGGACTACGTATCCCGGGATCCTGGCCGCGTGGGCTATCAACGCAATCGGGACGATCTGGCTGGCGATCATCAGGGCGAACGCGGCAGGGGGCGATGGAGCCGTGGAGCACCATCCCCCTTGGTTCGCCGGAACCGGGCCCGGTCCCAAGACGCTTTGCGACTGGTTGGGCTGCATCGGTCTCTGGGACAGCCTGCTGGGGTTCCTGATCTGCGGCGCGGTGCTATTGGCTTGTTTCGTGCTCTTTAAGGTAGGAGGCGGGGACGTAAAACTGATCGCCATGCTTGGAGCGTTCCTCGGCGTGGATGGAGGTCTGCGCGCGATGCTCTGGACCTTCGTGCTCGGCGGGTGCATGGGGCTGATTGTGTTGGTCTGGCGCGTTGGACCGCTTCGGCTTGCGGCTGCGGCGGCCCGATACCTGCTGTGGATGATTCGCCTTGGGCGACTGAGCCCGCTCAGCCCGGAGCAGCGTGTACAACTCC
>CAYGZI010000290.1:0-7469 GCA_964354245.1 uncultured Planctomycetaceae bacterium | reverse complement strand
CCCCAAAGCCGCTGACCCCAAAGCCGACCCCGGAATCCCCCTTGAATCCTACCCAAAGCGCCGATATCGGTTCGTGTCCCCGGAATCCCCCGGAATCATCCTCTCCCCAAAGAGAAATGGAATAGGTGTATTATGACCGTGAAGAAGCCGACCATGACGTGTGCGTATTGTAACAAAACGTACAGCGACTCCCATGCGGACAAATGCCCGCACTGCAAGACCGTATTCACGGGTCCCCGCTGTCCTACCTGCGGGTCTAGGGCTGTCGCAAAGATACCCTTTGGTGTTAAAGCGGGGGCGGTTGGTCTGTTCGGGATATTCGCGCTCGGAAGTCTTGGGAAGACTTTCAAATGTTTCGAGTGCGGGTACAAGTGGTAGGTGTGCGCACAAATCGCCCCCTTGCTACGGTCGGGTTAAGGTAATCCGGAAGGTAATCCGGGGACACGAACCTATTTTGGCCGTTTGGGCAACGTCAGTCTTTCCCAGTATGTCAATATCGGTTCGTGTCCCCGGAATCAATCCATAGTGTGTCCCGCGATTCCGTTGCGCCGGTGCATCGACCGGGGCACGCCGTACGGCGAAGACTCGTGGCAGCGTGCCAGGCCCACTACCTCAGGCTGGAGGCGAGCCTCCGCCCACGCCGCAGACCGAGGCTACATCCAAGGCAATACCCGACCATCGAAATGTAGAATGGCCCCTTTTCCTTCCCATCAAACCGAAATGCCCCACACCTTTCTGATCTGCGCGACGAGAATATCCCAATCCCACAAGACTACGTTCGCCCCTTTTGCTAACTCGATTGCGGATGCGGTAAATCGGGATGTTGTGATCACCAGACATTTGTTGCACTTGTAGTATTGCATTGCACCTATCACCTGATTAACGTCTCCGACGCCTACAGGATTTGTGGGGCCATATCTCTTGACCTGAACCGCTATCCTATCGCTGCCTTTTGAGGCGATGAGGTCGGCCCCGTAGTCTCCAATATATGAGGTCTCATTTACGCTGAAACCGCCGGCGCTTAAGAAGCGTGCCACGATCTTCTCGAAATCCTCGGGATGGACATCAGCAAACCGGTATGGGCCGTATTGTCTGACCACATCTCTCAGATCCGCTCGGCCAAAGTCAATTCTCTGCTTCATTGAGGTGCTCACCGCCGCTCTTGGCACGCTCTCGATCCTGTGGGCTATGTGCCCTAGTAATTGCATCGCTTCAGAAGCGACCTCCGTGTCTTCGTGGCCTGCAAGCTCGCATGCCGAATCATAGACATCCTGTGAGATCTTGATTGTTGCCCTGACGTCTCCCTCGTACTCCTGTGTGTAGTAATAGAGGCCGCGCATGGCCATCGCCCTGACGCGTGGGGGATACGTGTCCTTGCTGGCTGCAACCTCGCAGAGGAAACTGACCACCCGCCGATGTAGTCCGTCGTCTCTTGCCTCCTGAAAATGAACACAGGTGGTGTCGTATGCTGCCCGCACGAACCACCCCGCAACCGGCTCGGGGCAGTAGCACGAGTAGGTAGTGTCGGTCAAGAGCAACTCTGTCGGCTGCTGTCTAAAGCCTGTAAACAGTAGGTCGAGCGATTGCTCCGTGTTGATAGCACTCAGGATACATGCAGCGATCACCCGTAACGCCAAGTTCGGCGAATGGAGGTAAGCCGCAATGTCTTTGGCGTGCGCCACCACAGCCAAACGGTTCTTCTCAGTGAAGCCGAGGAGCGCTTGGGCTGCGGACACCGAAGCGTCGTCATGACTCGCCATTCTTCGCAGGAAAATCGCCAGTGGACTGGACATCGGAGATGACATTCGTGCTAAGCGTATCTCGTGATTTCCGCGGACACCATCGAAAGGACAGGCTTCCGGTGATGCCTCTCGGCAGAGACGCAACCCAGTGTGTATGGCTTCCCTGAAGCGGACATTGACTTTGTCCGCTTCAAGCGGCGGGCTGTCAAGTCCGGCCGAGGGTCCGGAACCCTCGCGCGCTTGGCTATTCAATCTCCCCCCAATGGATGTGCGACCACGCCGATGCCTCTTTCCAGGTTTTCATGAACTCGCCTGGACTCACTGTGTCAATGGTATGCTCTTCACGACTGCCATCGTGGAAGTGGATGCTTACTCCCGTCGGATTGCGTCGGTCGTTGGGCTCAACTCTCGTAACGACTCGACCACCTGACATGCAATTTGCGAGAATTGTGATAATCGGATTCATGTTGGTTGTTCCTCGCCTTGGTCAGTTTCATTGCCCTTTGCGACTTGCTTCCTGAGCGATTCAAAGAACAAGTGCATCGTCCGAAACAAGTGGTCCAAATCCTTGTACTTGTCCCCTACTTGGTCTGCTGTGACGAAGCTGGCTCCAGCGGACCGACATTCTTTGACAGCTTCGTCAATCGCAGTGTTCTCGTACCAGCAATGGTACAGGATTCCTGCCACGTCCGGCTCCGCTATTGGCAGTTCTTTTCGCTTCGGCCGCTGAATTGCCATTGCCTACCCTTTCACGTTTGCTCAATCGATGTGCCACGTCCTAGCGTATATCGTAGCAAACCACATCTGCGACGCAATCAGGGCAAGCCCCTCGGTTCCGCCTGCGGATGCCGGAGGTGGTTGTGTTGACCCGCTACGACCGGACGCCGCTCGCGTAGTTCCGGGCGCGTAGTTCCGGGCACGGCATACACAACCATTCCCCAGCCGACCGAATTCCATATACTATTCCCGGAACCGTCCAACGTTCTATTCACGGAGCTAACGGTCGCGTCGCACGCCGAAAGGACGCGCCGGGGGAAGGCGGGTCACCCCACAACGCCCTTCGGAGGGGTCAGGTTGTGCCGTCCGCCCGCTCCGGTCTAGTTCTCCTCGTATCGCAGAACTTGGCCAATTCGACACGATAGCGATCGGGGGCAGTCCCTTCGATGCACGGAAATGCGGATCGGCCTTGGAAAGTACGTGTGAAAGACGAGTACTTCTCCGGATCTCCGAATGGGTTGGATCTCGAAGCCAAGACTGGCCGCGAGCTTCAGAGCCGAGAGCAAGTTCATTCCGCTTAAGATATCGCTGCTTGGCGTTTTCATAGTGACCTTCCAGCAAGGGTACCGTACGACGCGGCCATTCTTCGGGGCTCACGTGACGGGGGCAAGAGCCAGAAGTGCGGCACTCCGTCACGCCTTCGTCGAAGATACGCGCGGCAGCCCCGACGCTCTCGCGCTGCGGTTGGCGCAATCGCGTATCGGACCTCGACTTGGCGAGGTCCTGTTTCCGCGCGTTTTGCATGGCTCTGTCAAACCGAGACCGCGAAAGACACTCCTCGGCACCACATACTGGACACTTGGTTTCCTGAACAGGACGTGCCATACGGAGGTTGCCCCAGCCATGGGACACGTCATAAGCTATTGATATAAATGATGTTATAAGATCGAACCTTCTGTGCGAGAAAGTGATTATTACGTATCGGTTTCGTAAATCTAAGTCAATAGCATTTGGTTTTGTCGATTCCCAGATTAGGCACCAGACTCATTTCTGGTCATTTCCGGAAGTGAAAGTGGGGGATTCTCGTTTTCTAAAGGCGGGAACCCCGCGGGGCGCATATCGGACTTCGGACAGGACAGGAGGAAGGGTCACGAGGAAGGGTCAGACTCTAAAATTCAGTTTAGCAGCAGAGAGCCGGCGGCTACACGGCCCGCTTCTCACGATACCGCCAACGTCTGCAATGCCTGCTACGACAACCTCAACCGCCTCCGCCGCGCGTTCCATCGCTGCCCCACCGGCGCGGTCACCTTGAAGCAGGTCTTGTCCACCTTTGACGCCCTGGGCCGGGCTCAGCGAGGCCCCGGGCGGAAAAAGACCTCCGCCCCCTTGCCTTCTGCGGACCCGCGGAAGGTATAATGACCGCCAAATCCGGGTCTTGGTGGGGCAGGTTGCCAACCCGCCATAGGACTGTGGGGCAGGTTGCCAACCTGCCCCAGATTCTGGACGTGTAATGAGACTGAGGCAGGTTAGCAACCTGCCCCACCTTGCGGAGGAAACAACCATGAGACGCTCTTGCTGCTGCTTCGTTTGGCTCGCGTTGGGCATCATCGCTTGGAGCGGCGCGGCGGGGCTTGCCGCCGATCCACCCGCCAAACCGCCTGCCGCGCGGCCCAACATCCTCTATATCATGAGCGACGATCATGCCGCACATGCGATCAGCGCCTACGGCAGCCGCATCAACAAGACCCCCAATCTCGACCGCCTGGCCCGCGAAGGGATGCGGTTCAACAACTGCTTCTGCACCAACTCGATCTGCGGGCCGAGCCGGGCGGTGATCCTCACCGGCAAGTACAGCCACATCAACGGCTACACCCGCAACGAGCGGCTCTTCGACGGCACCCAGCCCACGGTCGCCAAACACCTCCAGAAGGCCGGCTACCAGACCGCCATGATCGGCAAGTGGCACCTGGGGAGCGACCCGACCGGCTTCGACTACTGGAACATCCTTCCGGGCCAGGGGGTCTACTTCAATCCGCCGATGATCGAGATGGGCGAGCGCCGCATGAACGCCGGCTACGTGACCGACATCATCACGGACCTGGTGCTGGAGTTTCTCCAGAAGCGGCGCGATCCGGCCAAGCCGTTCTTCCTGATGTATCACCACAAAGCCCCGCACCGCTCCTGGCAGCCGGACGAGAAGCACAAGACGCTCTACAACGACCTCCAGATCCCGGAGCCGCCGACGCTGTGGGACGACTGGTCCAATCGCGCTTCGGCCGCCAAGGACCAGGAGATGACGATAGCCCGGCATCTGACTCCTACGGACTTGAAGGAGACGCCCCCGCCCGGGCTCTCCGGCGACGCGCTCGTGAAGTGGAAGTATCAGCGCTACATCAAGGACTATTTGCGCTGCATCGCTTCGGTGGATGACAATCTCGGCCGGGTGCTCGATTACCTCGACAAGACGGGTTTGGCCGCCAACACGATTGTGATCTACACCTCCGATCAGGGGTTTTTCCTGGGCGACCACGGCTGGTTCGACAAGCGGTTCATGTACGAGGAGTCGCTGCGCATGCCGCTCTTGATCCGCTGGCCGGGACACATTCAGCCGGGCTCGACGTCCGACAAAATCGTGCTCAACCTGGATTTTGCCGAGACGTTTCTCGACTGCGCCGGTCAGGCGACTCCCAACGACATGCAGGGCCGCAGCTTCCGGCCGATCCTGGAGGGCAATCCGCCGGCCGATTGGCGCACGTCGATGTACTACCGATACTACGAATTCCCGCAGCCCCATCACGTGCAACCGCACTACGGCGTGCGGACCGACCGCTACAAGCTGGTCTTCTACAACCTTGTTGATGAGTGGGAGCTGTTCGATCTTCAGAAGGACCCCGAGGAGCTGCGGAGCGTTTATGCCGACCCGCAGTACGCCGGCGCGGTCAAGGAGCTGAAGACCGAGATGGAGCGGCTCAAGAGCCAGTACCAGGACCGCGACCAGGACCCGGGCGCGAAGAAGGCAACACCCGCCAAGAATGCGGCGAAGAAGGCAGCGCCCGGCAAGAAGGCGAAACGCGTAGAGTAAAGACCACCTTTTTTGGAGTCCCCGCCATGAAGCACCGACTACTGATTTTTGCCCTCGTCGCCGCGTTTCCCATTTCGCTATGGGCCGCCGAGCCCAAGGTCCTCTTCGAGGACCGCTTCGACGGCAAGCTGGCCGACGGCTGGACCTGGCTGCGGGAGAATCCCAAGACCTGGCGGTTCGGCGACGGGGCCTTGGAGATCCGCGTCGAGCCCGGCGTGGCCCCTACCGTCAAGAATGCCCTCGTCCGCGAGGCCCCGGACCGCAGCAAAGGGAAGTTCGCCTTTGAAGTGACTGTGACGAATCTGACCAAGCCGATCCAGCAGTATGAGCAGGCGGGGCTGACGCTCTACCACGACGGCAAGCCGGTCTTCAAGCTCGTCAAGGAGCTGATCGACGGCGGGCTGTACATTATCCCCGGCAAGGTCGCGATGGACGCCAAGACCGTGCAACTCCGGCTGGTCGTGACTGCGGACGGTTGGGAGGCTCAGTTCCGCCCCGAAGGGAAGGGCGAGTTCAAGACCGCCGCCAAGGGGAAGCTGCCTCCGCCGGGCAAGGACCAGATCAGCATCCAGTGCTACAACGGCCCGCCCGCGGCCGAACACTGGTTCCGCTTCGACGATTTCCGCATCCTGAAGCTCGCCGACTGACCGCGATTCCGACAAGCAATGAACATTCGAACGACTGTCTACTGTCTACTGTCTACCGTCTACTTTCTTCCGGCCGCCGGCGCAGCCGCCGATCCCAAACCGCGGCCGAACTTCCTCATCATCCTCGCGGACGACATGGGCTTCTCCGACGCCGGCTGCTACGGCGGCGAGATCGCCACGCCCAACCTGGACAAGCTGGCGGCCGGCGGACTCCGCTTCGCGCAGTTCTACAACACCGCCCGCTGCTGGCCCACGCGCTCCTGCCTCCTGACCGGATACTACGCCCAGCAGATCCGCATGGACCCGCCCAAGGGCCGGCTCCCGGGGTGGACCCGCGTGCTGCCGCACTACCTGAAGCCGTTGGGCTATCGCTGCTACCACTCGGGCAAGTGGCACCTTTTCGGCGCACCCCGCGCGGTGGCCGACGGCGGGTTCGACCACTCCTACAAGCTGGACGACACGGACCGGTATTTCTCACCGCGGGCCCACTCCGAGGACGACCGCCCGCTTGCGCCCGTCAAGCCCGACAGCGGCTACTACGCGACCACCGCCATCGCCGACTTCGCGATCCGCTGCTTGAAGGAGCACGCGCGGGAGCACTCGGGCAAGCCGTTTTTCCAGTACGTGGCGTTCACGTCGCCGCACTTCCCGCTGCACGCGCTGGAGGAAGACATTGCGCGCTGCCGCGCCCGCTATCTGGAGGGCTGGGACGCAGTGCGCACGCGGCGGTGGGAGCGGATGCGGCAGACGGGGATCGTCAATTGCGCGCTCTCGCCGCTGGATTCGGCGCTTGCGCCGCGGTATCTCAAGAAGGAGTTCCTGGAGAACCTCGGGCCCGGCGAGGTCGATCGCGCGGTCCCGTGGACGCAGCTCACCGCGAAGCAGAAGGAGTTTCAGGCCGCCAAGATGGCCGTCCACGCGGCGATGGTCGAGCGCATGGACCGCGAGATCGGCCGTGTGCTCGACCAGGTCCGCGCGATGAGCGCGCTGGATGACACCGTGGTCTTCTTTCTCTCGGACAACGGCGCGGACGCAACGATCCTCGTGCGCGGCGACGGCCACGACCCGGCTGCGGAGCTCGGGTCGCAGCGGTCCTTCCCCTGCATGGGACCCGGCTGGGCCAGCGCCTCAAATGCCCCGTTCCGGCGTCACAAGATCTGGGTCCACGAGGGCGGCATCTCTACGCCGCTGGTGGTCCACTGGCCCAACGGCATCCCTGCCCGCGGCGAGCTTCGCCACAACGTCGGCCACGTCGTCGATTTCGTTCCGACGCTGCTGGAG
>CAYGZI010000289.1:0-7473 GCA_964354245.1 uncultured Planctomycetaceae bacterium | reverse complement strand
AGCTGAAGGGCGTCTTCATCCTCGCGGCCACCAACCGGCCCGACCTGCTCGACCCCGCCCTGTTGCGCCCCGGTCGGTTCGACCTGCGCGTGGACCTCCCGCTGCCGGACCGAGCCGTCCGGGAGCAGATTTTCGAGATTCACCTGCGCGGGCGGCCGGTGGAGCGGGGCGTCACGCCGGCCTGGCTGGCCGATCAGACCGAGAGCTTCAGCGGCGCGGAGATCGAGGGCGTTTGCCGCCGGGCGCTGATGGTCACTTTGGCCGAGCGGATCGCCGTGTCGCCCGAGTCGCCCGCCGCCGGAGACCTGAAGGTCAGCCGCCAGTCGCTGCTGGCCGCCGTCAAGGAAATCGGCGGCTCCAAGCCCGGAGACGCCCGGCATGGATGAACTCTACTACCTGTACGCGCTGACGAGGGCCGATTGCCCGCCGGGGGACTTCGGCCCGGGACTCGATGCCCGGTACGCAGTCGAGCTGGCCCCCTGCGGTCGCATCGCGGCTCTCGTGAGCCGGGTAGGGACGGACCAGTTCGATGTGTCGAAGCTCCAGCCGGGGACAGCGGACCTGGCGTGGGTGAGCAAGATGGCGCTGCGGCACAACGAGATCGTGCAGGATCTTGCCCGGCGCACTCCGGTGCTTCCGCTGCGGCTGGCGGTGCTGTTTCGCTCCAAGTCCTACTTGCTGGAGACACTGGAGCGTTGCGAGGCGCAAGTGGTCGAGTTGCTGCGCAGCCTCGGCGACCGGCAGGAATGGGCGGTGAAGGTCTATCTCGACCGGCCGCAGGCCGAGCGATCGCTCCCGGGCGACTGCCCGGCGAGTCCACGCGACCCGCAGAGGGCGTCTGGCGGGGCGGGCACCGCATACCTCGCCCACCGGCGGCAGAAACTCAACCGCTCGCAGCAGTTGGTCCAGGTCATTAACCAAGAGGTCAAAACGGTCGAAGCCGGGCTGCAACCCCTGACCGACGCCTGGCATCGCCTGCGCACGCTTTCGCCGGAGCTGACCGCCCGCCCTGAGAAGATGGTCTGGAACGGGGCGTTTCTGGTGAGCAAGGCGGCGGAGGCCGCGTTTCGCGACACGGCCCAGCGCCTGCGCACCGATCTGGGGTCGAAAGGGCTGATCGTCGAGGCCAGCGGCCCCTGGCCGCCCTACCACTTCTGCCCCGCGCTGGGACAGCCCGAGTCGTCGCCAGTGGCATGTGGATCATCGACCTGCGATCACGAAGCGACCGCCGCGCGGGATTACCCCGCGGGCGAAGTTCCGTAGGGTGAGTGGGGACCTTCAGGGCGGAGGCTCACCTCTGCACTTCCGCTCCGCGCTACTCTCTGGCGGGTCTTCGCTGCGGTCGACCCACCCTGCGGTCCCTATCTGGCGTCAGGCGAGTCGCCGGGGAAGGCTTCGGGAGCGATACGTCGTATGGCCTCGAGGATCGCCTCCGCCTTAGTGAGGGCCGCTTTGGCCTGCTCCGGGGTAACGTGAACGCCGATGCCGTAGTCGCCCATCTCACGCAGGCCAGCAAGGGCGGCGAATGCCTGGCCCAACTCCGGCCGCCATCGTCCCGCGTGGACGAGGTCCCGGTGGACCGCCGCTTGCACGGATTTGTGGCTGGAGAAAGTGCGCCCCTCTAAAGCAAACAGAGCGGATACGGCGTGGAATGCGGCATAGTTGGCGCGCGACGCCGCGCTGTCCGGGTCGGATTCTGTCAGCGTGTTGGCCGTGCGGAGGTTGCGGGACGCCCGCTTCCACAGATCTTCCGCCTCGGAGTTCATCCCCGAATCCCTTCCCGCTTCGCGTTTCGATAAAGGCCGAACTCGCCCGCCTCGAAGCTTGGATACGGCACGGGCAAAGCAATGATGGGATGGTCCAGACCGAGCTGGAGAGGATAGAGCGCACCGACGACCGCATCGAGGTCGGGTCCGACGTGGACCGGCGG
The DNA here is from genome assembly GCA_964354245.1 of uncultured Planctomycetaceae bacterium. GTDB lineage: Bacteria > Planctomycetota > Planctomycetia > Pirellulales > Thermoguttaceae > CAYGZI01. The sequence goes on along the minus strand of CAYGZI010000289.1, from coordinate 5,543 downwards.
CTCCAGAAGCACGAGCAGATCGATGTCGCTGTCGGCGGTCGTGTCTCCGCGCGCGTGGGAGCCGTACAAGACCACCCCGCGCAACCGCTCCGGGAAGGCTCGCCGCAGCAGTGCCTTCACGTCGGCAAGAAACTGCTCGTTGTCCATGGCCTGCGCTTTTCCAGGATCCAGCGGCGCTCGCCCAGGAGGCTGGCGCCGTCCGCACCACTCTAAGGTGCCACGTGCCATTGCGCGGATTCTCACCCCATTACCCGAAAATGTCAATGGCACTAGCTTGGGCCTGCCGCGGCCTTGGCCGCTGCCAGCAGGAACGAGGCCGGGATCCGCCCCAGGAGCTTCTGCCCAAGGCTGCCCGACCAAAAGGCCTCCATGCCGGCCGCCCCGTGCGTGCCCAGCACGATCAGATCCGCGGCCAGCCGGGCGGCCGTATCGCGGATCACGTCGGCGGGCTCGCCCCGCGCGACCGTCGCCGAAGCGGAGACCCCCGCCTCCTGCAACTGCTCCACATGCCGCTTCAGGTACTCCACGCCCTCTTGCTCGGCCAACTCCAGCACTTCGCGCGTGGCGCCCGGCAACAGTTGGCCCGTGGCCGCTTCCGGACCGCCCAGGACGGATCGCGTGGGGACCACCATCAGCAAGTGGACAGGGGCGGAAGCCAACTGGGCCAGCTCGACCGCGGCGGGAAGCCCCGCCTCGTGCTCGGCCCGGCCGTCCAGCGGGACCAACACGTGGCGGAACGGGACCGCGATCGCACCGTCCGGGCCCGGGTGGAGAAGCAAGATGGGCGCGGGGCTTTGGCGCACGGCCTGCTGGGCCACCGTGCCGAACCACCAGCGGTGCAGTTGCTTGTGCCCGTGCGCGAGCATGATCACCAAGTCCGCCTCCAGCTCGTCGGCATGGTCGGCCAGGCTGTGGGCCACGTCGCTGATCTCGCGGGCATGTACGTGCCAGCCCACCGCCACCTCCTGGGGAAAGGACTTCTCGGCCACCTCCTTGAGATAGCTTTCCGCCTCCGCGGCCGTGGTGAGATGTCGCTGGCCGTGAACGGTGGGCGGGGCATGGCGCTCCAGGACGTGGAGGAGGGTGACCCGGGCGCTGGCCTGCTTGGCCAGGAAGGCGGCCATCGGCAACACGGCCTCGGACACCTCGGTACCGTCCAATGGGACCAGCAGATGGCGGAACATGCCCTAGTCTCCCAGGAGCAGCCGGTACAGGAGGAATACGTTCAGTGCCAGGATCAGGGCCGCCACCACGCAAGCGGCCGCCGTGGTCAGGCGGCGATTGGCCAACACCCCCATCAGGCCCCGCCGCGAGGTGAACCAGACCAAGGGGATGACCGCAAACGGCAGGCCAAAGCTGAGGACCACCTGGCTCAGGACCAGGCTCCGCGTGGGATCGAGCCCGACCGCGATGATCACGAGCGCGGGGGCCATGGTCACGCCGCGGCGGACCCAAACCGGGATGTGGTACTTCAAGAAGCCTTGCATAATCACCTGGCCGCTCATCGTCCCAACCGCCGAGCTGGAGAGTCCGGCTGCCAGCAGCGACACGGCAAAGACGAAATGGGCCGAGCGGCCCAGCAATTGCTCCAGGGTCCGGTAGGCATCCTCGATCACGCCGACGTCGCTTGGCCCCACATCCTGTAAAGTCTCGGCGGCCATGATCAGCATCGCCGCGTTGATCAGTCCGGCAATGCCCATGGCGATCACGACGTCGATCACCTCATAGCGGAAGAGCCGTTTCATGCGGACCGGGTCGCGGACGACGACGCGCCCCTGCATCAAGGCCGAGTGGAGGAAGATCACGTGGGGCATCACGGTGGCCCCGAGGATGCCCGCGGCCAAAAGCACGCTCTCCGTGCCAGAGAACTGCGGCACGACCGCGTGAAAAGCGACCTGGCCCCAGTCGGGCCGGGCCAGGCCCAGCTCGATCAGGTAGCAGACGGCCACGACGCCTACCAGCGCCGTGATCACCGCCTCCAGCCAGCGGAAGCCGTAGCGCTCCAGGCCGAGGATCACGTAGGTGGTCACGGCCGTCACCAGCCCGGCGATCCAGAGCGGCATGCGGAACAACGGCATGAACAACAAGTAGAACCCCAGGGATGCGCCGAGAAACTCGGCCAGGTCAGTGGCCATGGCGACCACTTCCATCAGGACCCACATCGCGTAGGTCGCCCAGCGGGGCAAGTGCTCGCGGCAAAGCTCGGCCAGGTTCTTGCCCGTGGCAATGCCCAGCTTGGCCGACATGGTCTGAAGGAGCATGGCCATCAGGTTGCTGGCGACCACGACCCAGAGGAGCGTGTAGCCGAACTGCGCGCCGCCTTCGAGGTTGGTGGCGAAGTTGCCCGGGTCGATGTAGGCCACGCAGGCCACAAAGGCCGGGCCGAGAAAGGGCCACAGCCTCGCCAGGCCCGACTTCCTGCTATGGCCGGAAAGGACCTCGACCGCGGCGGCCACCGCCTTGCGGTCGCCGGCCTTCACCGTGCGGTCCGAAGATGCCTCCCGGCCCATGGCTTGCGTCCCCTGGATTTGCCGGAGTATCTTATCCGCCGCTGCCGGCGGAGGCAATCACCACAAGACCTGCACCGGGTACGCCGCAATCGCCGGATCGGTGTCCCACCAGAGGAACGTGTGCGTGTCCAGCAACAGGTTCATACCTCACACGCCCAGAAATCGTCGGGCAGCGGCGCGTCGAAGTCGTCCGAAGTCCAGGCGGCGCCGGCGTGCAAGCCAGGCACACGCGCGCCGCCAGGCAGCCCAATCGGGACCAGCCGGGCAACGGGAGCCTCGTCCTGCGTAAGGATGATTTCTGACCCGGGCGACAGCAGCGACAGCAACTCAGGCAACTGCGTCTTCGCCTCGGACAGTTCAACGGTCTTGACCACCATTGGCAGTTCCTCACTTTGCGGCAGAAGGGCCGACGTTCGAGCGGTCGGCCCCGCAACGCACTGTGCTTTCATTGTGAGTCCATCCCAGGCAATGGTCAAGAGCAAAGAAATGCCTCATGTTCATGCCCGAATCCGTTCGCGTTGGGCGTTATGGTAGAGGCCAGACTCCCCGGCCTCACGAAACGATCTTCGGATACCGCTGCCGCAGTGCCGCCAGCAAGGAGTGCATCTGCCGGCGCCGGGCGACGGCCGCAATCGCCCGCACGTGCTGGTCCATGGGCACGTCTGCCAACTCGCCGGTGCGGTGGATTTCCAGGGCCTGGAGCATGGCTTCGGCCCCGAGCCGCGGGTCGGGCTTGCCGCTTGCGTTCTTGACGGAGTTGATCGCCGAGCCGGCCAGAAAGAGGATCGAGGGAGCAAGGCCGCGCCGCTCGGCGTCGGCGAGGTTGAGGATGATGTTTCCCTGGTCGAGCCCGCCGGCCCGGGCGATCATCGTCGGCCGGATTCCCGGAAGCGGACACGTCAGCACGTCTTCCGACGCCCGCCATTCTTGCCCATAAGGCCGGATGAAGGGCGGCCCGGGTCGCACGGGGGCCGTTTGGCGGAAGTCGATGCCGTCGAGCCTGGCCAACAGGTCGATCACGTCGCGCCAGATCGCCCGGGTCTTTACTCCAATTCCCGCGTTGTGGCCGTAGATTGCGGGCGGATGGGCGAGGTGCTTGGCGGCCTCGCGGACCATGCGGACCGTGCCGCCGGAGAAGGTCTCGCTCAGCATGACGCCGGTTGCCCCCGCCTCGACCACGGCGTGGAGCGTGTCGAGGATCTCGTGCGGCGCGCCGGTCACGTGGGGTGCGAAGATGATCCCCTTGCCGCCGCGGCGCTCCTGCACCCGACCAATCGCCTCCACGGCCCGCCGCGTCCGCTCTCGGACCGGCGAGTAGTCGAGATTCGGGTAGAGGTCTTCATCTTCTTTGATGAAGAGGAAGAACGGGCAGGCTGCGGCCTCTTCGACCAATGCCCCGACTTGCTCGGACGTGATCCCGGCGGTCGGCTTGAGGATGGTGCCGAAGGCCGGCTCGTCGGCGGCAAAGCCGGTCCGCTCGCGCACGCCTTGCGGCCCATACGCCGGACCGGGGAACGTCCGCAAGACTCGCTCGGGGATTTGCAGGGCCACGAGCCGGGCATCCTGGTTCTCGTAAACATCGAAGATGATGGCCCCGGCCGTGGTGTGCAGCAAATCGACCGAGGTGAGATGCCCGTCCGGCTGGAGGAGCATCTTGAGCGGAAACGCCACGTGCAAGAGTCCGATGCGGCCGCTCGCGTCAAACGGATCGATCCCCGCCGCTTTGGCCGTACACTGGTCGAGGAGCGATCCCGGCGGCGGATGCTTGATTCCGCTGGTGGCATGATACGCGATCTCGCCGGCCGCCTTCGCAAGCGTCATCGTGCGCAGGGCGAAGAAGTACGTGGCCACGACCTGGTCGTCCATTGCGGGCGGCGGGTTCTCCGCCAACCGCTCGGTAACGATCTCGCGGAGGCGCACCTCGCGGGCGTCGGCATCGTGCCGGAGGAGGTCTAGCGTTTCGCAGTCAATCGGTTTCATACAATGTCGAAGATGCGATTGAACCGCTGCCGCGTCTCGTGCGTGGAGCGGTTGAAATCCTCCAGCACGGCGTCGGCCGATGGGGCGCCGAGCAAGTGGGCCAGCTTGGCCAACTCGGTCGGGTCGTCGGGGAGCCTGTCGCGGGCCGTGGAGTTCATCAGTTGCAGGCGGCTTTCGACCGTACGCAGGAAACGGTAGCTGGAAGTGAAGAACCCGCAGTCCTCGGCCGAGAGGGCCGCGGCCCGGCGCAGTGCCTCCAGCGCGCTCAAGGTGCTCGGGGTCCGCACGCGGGGGTTGCGCCGCCCGTGCTTCAGTTGCAGCATCTGGACCAAAAACTCGATATCGACGATGCCGCCCGGGCCGCGCTTCAGGCTCATGCCGGCAGCGGTCTCTTCCAGGCGGTGGCGCATCTGGCGGATCGCGTCGGCATCGGAACGCTGCCAGCGGTGGTCAAAGGCCGCCTGCGCCACCGTCGCCAGTGCGGCCTTCGCCGCGCGCCGCGAGCCGTGGACGACCCGGGCCTTGCAGAGGGCCTGACGCTCCCAGAGCTGCCCGGCGCCTTGGTCGAAGTACCGGGCCAACTCGTCCAGCGACGTGGCCAGGGCCCCGCTCTTTCCGGTGGGACGCAGGCGGGCATCGATCTCGTAGAGCCGCCCGAAAGCCGTCAGTCCGCTGGCGGCCTTGATGATCCGCTGGCCGAGCTCGCTGAAGAAATGCTGATTGGTGGTGGTTTGGCCGCGACCAACCTTCGGTCGGTGCCCGGCCGGGCGGCCGTGGTTGGTGTGGCCTTCGGCCTCGTAGAGAAAAACGACGTCCACGTCGCTGTGGTAGTTCATCTCCCGGCCGCCGAACTTGCCCATCGCCAGCACCACCAGCTCGCAAGGTTGTCCGGCCCGCGGCCCCTCGCCCACCGTGGGCTCGCCGAATTTCGCGGCCAGCCGCTCGAGCCCGCGGGCGGCGATCTGCGAGAGGCACGTCTCGGCGATGGCGGAAAGGGCCCCGGTGGTCGCCACGACGTCTTCCTTGCCGAGGATGTCGCGCACGCCCACGCAA
>CAYGZI010000288.1:6120-7475 GCA_964354245.1 uncultured Planctomycetaceae bacterium | reverse complement strand
GATGGCGATCTGCCGGATCCCCGGCAATCGCTCCTTGATCCCGCGAGTCCCGAGGTGGCGGAGATCGAGGAGCAGGTGGCCTTCCCCAAACCCGCGTCCCTCGGCGATCTCGGTGGAGATGGCCCGGGCGACGATGTCGCGCGGGGCCAGGTCCATGGCCGTCGGCGCATAGTCTTCCATGAACCGCCGGCCTTTGTTGTTGACGAGATAGCCGCCTTCGCCCCGCGCGCCCTCAGTAATCAGGATGTTCTTGTTGTAGAGGGCCGTCGGGTGGAACGGGAACGCTTGACAGTAGCAGTAGACATACGAGAGTCTCCCGCCGGCAGTGCCGGCCAGAAAGGCGAGGAGCCCGGCTACCCGTTTGATAGCAACTGGAGTTGCCGCCCGGCCTTGCTCCCCGCCTACGCGGTTCACAGCTTGGACACGGGCACGGATAGCCGGACTCTTCGCCTGTTTGGAAACCACCTCAGAATCTCCAGTAGGGTATCAAGCCCTGGTGGCGTCTGAGAGTCAGCCACCGGGATCATTCTACCACAACCGCCAGCCATTACAAGTACCGCAGCGGGTACTGTGCCGCGGAATTCTTTGGGAAAACCGGGCTGGCCCCAAGGATTCTCAATCCGTCGCCCGGGGTTTGCCGGTCAAAGGCCACCTCCCGGCTGCCCCTCCGGTGGCGGCTTCGTCGGCTTTCGGCCGGTGCGATGGATCGGGCAGGGAGTAGGACCACCACAACCGCGGCAGCGCCCCGCACGCTTGCCCCGCGTGCCGATGTGTCGCCCGGCCACGGAGATCTTTGCCGTCATGGCCCGCCTTGGCATAATTTGTCCTCAGTGCAAAACCCCGGGCCCCGGCGGGGCGACAACCAGTTTCCCCGCCGGTAGCCCGTCCAGCCGCGGGGTCTCCGTCCCGCGGCATGGCCCATCGTCATTCCGTCGCGATCGGCGCGCGGGGATAGCAATTTCCGAGATTCGCCGGTGGCGGAACTTCCGATTCGCGCGGCGGCAGATTCCCATGGGAGATCATACCGACTGTCGGCTCGGGTTCCGGCGGCGCAACCCCGAACAACTGAAAGTCGCGCCTGTACAAGCTCGCAAGCCGGCGGTTCGCTTCCCGCGCCTCGCCCGCCCGCTCGCCACTGACCCGCGCAACCGAGGCAAGGAGGCTCGCCTTGACCAGCGGCGCTTCGCGGAGTCTTTTTTGTTCACTGATAAACTCGCTGTAGGCGAGGGCGTCCGCCGCGGCAGTGGCTTCGAGCGCCGGTATTTCTGCGGCGATCGCAAGCAGCGCCTCCTCCTCCGCCAAGGCGCTCCGAAAACGCTCCAAGTCGTTTTCGCTCACACCGGCTGTGGCGAGAA
>CAYGZI010000288.1:0-6110 GCA_964354245.1 uncultured Planctomycetaceae bacterium | reverse complement strand
GCTTTCGCTTGTGCCTCTTGACGCCGACGAGATTCTTCGGCGGGGCGACGTAGTGAATCGAGTAGATCGGGCATTGTGTCAAATCTCCAACACAGGTTAGGGTAAACGCACCGGGCCGCCACACGGCCGCGGCAATTCTCGTCTTACGTTGTCAAGGCGATAAGCCGGCCCATCGCGCGACCAGTGTACATGTCGATAACGATTGGGCCGCCGCGATTCTGGCTCGCGACCACCGCACCCACCGACGCGGCCGGGGCCGGTGTGGGTTCCGCCGGCTGGCTGTCGCCGTAGAGGGCCCGGAGCACTTCTTCCGTTTCGGCCGCGATGTCGAGCGTCATTCGCAGCACGCGGCCCAGCTCTCCCAAGTGTCCGGCGGCCCACTTGCCGATCCTCTCCCGGGCCGATGCTGGGGGATTCGCCCCATACGCCACACGGGCCGCCGCGATCAACTCGCCCCGCATCGCCAGCAGGATTTCGGATTGCTGTTCCGTCGGGCTAGCGGATTTTCCCAAGGCTTCGTCCAGGTCCGCCGCGGGCGAATCTGCCGCCGCCAGAGAAAGAGGGCGACTCCTTCCGGCCGCCTTCTCGACAGCCGCGGCCCGCTTGAATTGGCCGCCCGCCCGCAGCGTGCCGGCCAGCATTTCGTTGTGAAGCTTTTGATCCATCGCTCGTTTCTCCTTCTTGAATCGAAAATAGGGAATAGGGTTTTCACTCCAGCGGGCTTCCGGGGATGGTCGCGTCCATCGCGGCCACGGTCGCACACGTTCGCACTTGTTCCGGCGTCGCGTCCGCCGGCAGTCGCATCGGCTCGCCGGCAGGGCGGACGCACAAGTTGGGCCGCTGCCTCGCCCGCAAACGGGGAAGCAACGCCCCTTCGATCCTCCGCAGCCGTTCATTCGCGTTCACTTCCATCCTCCCGTGCTAGCGATTCCAGTTTCTCCAAACGCTCTTCCAGGTCCATGTCCCGCGGTGGTCCGCAAAGGTACGCGAAGATCAGCTCGCAAGCCCACTTCGCGCCGGTCCTCGCCTCCCGCACGACCACGCCGACGATTTCCGCGAAGTCGCCCAACGAGACGGACGAAAAAAGCCTCGCCCGAAACCTGGCTACTTTCTTCGCCGATCCATTACCGCGCGACGCACAGTTGCCGGAAGCGAACCGCCCGCGCAAGTCCCGCCCCCCGCCGTTGGGAACCGGCCCTACTGGTTGCGTTTCGATTCGTTGGGTGGTGTCGCTATCAGCCATTGTGGTTACGCATTGTTGGGTGGGCTGTCTACACTCTTCGTTTTGCTGGGTACCGAAACGGGTACCGCTGGCCCCGGCGTCGTGTTGGTTTGCAGGGCGCCCGTAGGATGCCTGGTGCCACGGGCCGGCTTCGGCCGCCGCAAGGGAGGCTTGTGGGCACAGCCGGGGTGAGTGATCGCCGCCAGACATGGCACGGGCCCGAAGCGGACCCAGCTCGCGATGGTCCACCGCGCCCGCCGGCCGAAAACCCGGCCGCAACTCCCGCAGCGGACGATCATGTCCGACATGGGACCAGTCGGAGTAACTTGCGAACGGGAGAAAAGCCCACAGCCGGCAGGACCACCAGTCGGAGTCGGAGTGACCCTATTACATAGGGTCACTCTCTCCGACTGCTGGTCGGTAGCTGTCGGAGAAAATTCTCCGACTGCTTCACTCCGACTGCTCCGACTGCTCGGGTAGCTATCCACAGGGGGCCTCCTCCGCTAGTTTGTATCCCTGGTACGGCGTGCTGTGGTTTGACTTCATAATGTCGCACGCGACCACGTTTTGAGATTTCAGCAGACCGGCAATCGCCGCTCGGAATTCTCCGCCGCTCAGTCCGGCCGCATCCCGAAGGATGTTCGCCGTTTCGCCAGCCGGGAATCGGACCATCGCTGCCACCACGGCCTTCTGGTTGCGCTCGAGCTTCTCGGCGGCCTGTTCCGTCCGCTCTTGCCGCCGTGTGGCCGTCCGGCTCGCTTGGGCCTCCTCGCGGGCCTCACGGCCGTCTGTGACCGTCACCCGCCACTGCCGCGGCGTATCGCGATGGTAGGTGCCCTCCGACACGTCCACGGCCCACAAGCCGCCGCTGCCCAGCCGGCTCCCGGCATTCAGCCACAGCCGATGTTCGCCGCTCCCGGGCTCATACTTCTCCCGGCGGGACACCAGCAACCAGGCCCCGGCAAACTCAGGGAAGCCGCTCCAAGCGATGGAAGCAAGTTCCAGGGGTTGTCGATCCGCTCCACTTGGCCTGGTGGTATGGTGGATCAGAAGGAGCGTCGCCCCAGTCGCCGTGAACACGTCGCCCATGCCCCGAAGTAGCTCCCCCATCTTGAAGAGGTTTGCCGCGTCTTCGCCGGGGATTGCCAGATAGGCCGGGTCGATAATGACCAGCTTCAACTCCTCTGCCCGGATGATCGACTCCACCGCGGCAACGTGGGTGGCACTGCCGAAAATCGGAAGCCGATCCGTCACCAGCAAGTTTTCGACCTGCCCCAATTCCAGTTCGTGGGCCGCACAGATTCGCCGTAGGTTTTCCTGGACGATGGGCAAGCCGCTCTCGCCGGCCATGTACAAAACGCGAACCGCCTTATCGACGTGGAAGTGGCCTAAGAACGGCGTGCCTGTCGCCGCGCTGACGGCCAGGTCCTCCATCGAAAGCGACTTCAAGCTCTTGTGCGGCCCCGCGGCTATCGCGTGCTGCCCAGCCGGCAGGATGTCTTCGACGATGAAGTCCCGGGAAAACTCCTGGGCGTCCAGTTGCGGACCAGTGAAGACGGGATCAAAGGTGATTTGTTCGGTCGCGACGGCTGCTGGGTTGACGGGCTCCACGTTTTCGATGATTCCGGACAGCTCTTGGAACGTGTGACCCTCCTCATTCAGCCAATCGCGCAGGTCTCGGCCACGATCCTGACTGACCTCGTAAGGCAGTCGAAAGCGGCGCACTTGCGCGGCGACTCCCGCCAAGGCGGTGGTCCACTTGGCGCCGCTCTTCTCGCCGGCCGCGTCCGCATCCCGAATCACGGCAACCCATCGGCCGCGGAAAGCTTCAAGATACTTCTGTGGGCCTTCGCTGGCTCCGTGCGCATTCGTGACCACCGCACATTGGGCGTGGTCTTCTGCCGACATGGCCGCCCAGAGGGCAAGGGCATCGGTGCCGCCCTCAACATCGTAGGTCTTTTTGGCCGTCGCCAAGTCGCCCAGTACAAGGAGCCCCGGGCCTTTGTGTGACGACTTCACTTTGGCCGATCCTTGCTTTGTGCGCAGCTCGCCGCCGGTGGAGTTGTACAGCATGTATCCGACCGGCTCTGTCTTATGTGGGTCGAGATTGCGAACCGGCAACGCGACAACCAGCGTTCCGTAGTGCATCGCCAGCTGGCCGCCGGTCGCCTTGACCGCCTCGACGGTCACTCCGGGCTTGTGCCGGGCCCACAACGCAATGAGAACATCATTCCACGGCTGGAATAGCAGCGGTTCAGCCGACGTTCCGTTCGATCCGTTGTGTGTGCCGTTGCCATTGGCGCTCGGCTTGATGCAGGCGTACTCCGCAACGCGGTGCAAGACGGTCGGAAAGTCCTGCCCCGTTATCCATTGCAAAGCCGCCAGTCCGTCGCCGTTCTTGGAGTTAAAGCACTGATTGCAGAAGCACGCGCCCGCTTCTGCATCCAGGTAGCGGAAACGATCAATGCCGCCGCATCGCGGGCAGGGGTGATTCCTCCCGTCAAGGAAATCTTGGGGGATTCCCCCCAAGGCCGATAGAATCTGCTGCCAGTGCCCGGCCGTTGCACGCTTGACCTCGGCCACGTCGTAGCGGGAGGTGAGGGGCTGGCTGGTCACGACTTCGGCCCTCCTTGGGTACCGTCGCCGGGTACTGTTGCCTTCGATCCCCCGTGATTCTGGGCGCTGGCCGAAGGATCGTTGCTCCCCTGGTCTGGGTTCACCTGCCACTCCGCGCGGAGAAACCGCAGCAGTTCCGCCCCATCGACCACGGCACACCTACGCCCGATAGTGTGGACCGCAAGGCCCCGTCGCCGAAGACTCTGCAAGCTGTTGCGGGCGATACCCAACCGCCGCATTAGGACCGTCACGGGATAGAGGGCATCCCCGCGGACTTCGCCACGTCCATGCAAAGGCTTCGGCGTCCTGCCGCGGGGCTTCATTGGGCGGCCCCTTCCACGGCCGTGCCGTGCTGCGAAAGGGACAACGCTTCGCTGTGACGATTCCGGTCTATGAAGGCCCGCAAGTCCGAAGGTGAAAACCGAATCTCATCATCCGGCAAACGGACCACCGGCAAGCGGCCCTGCTTCGCAAACTTGACCACCTGCCGAGAAGAGAGGGCCAAGACTTCGGCCGCTTCGATGGGGGTCAACAGCTTTTCGGTTGCGTCCATAGCTCCGTTTTAACGAAGCCAGGCGCAAGTCCAATAGGGCGAAGTAGCCTTGTGAGGATTCTGTTGGCTTGCAGAAAAATGCGAGGATTCTGTTGGCTTTATGCCGGCTTCTCTTTCAGCCGGGGCACGTCGGCCGGATGGAATCGCCATCGTTTTGCCGTTGGCGTTGGCCTGTCCATTTGAATCCCAAGCCGTTTGATCCGGCGCTTGAGAGTAGCCAAGTGGCAGCCGGCATACTTCGCCCACAGAGCCGGGGAAGAATAATCACACCACTCCCCCGAAGCGGGTTCCGGTTTCTGAGATTCCCCGCCGGCCGTGTTGCCCGGGGCTGCCGCCGCTGTCCTGCCGTCGCCGGGCCTGAGCGCCTGCCCGATCTTGGCAAGCTCGGCTTCTGTCCCTCGTAAGGCAGCCACGGCCGCCAGCACGTCTTTCGCCTTCGGCAACAGTCGCTTGGCATCGCCCCCCCAAGCTTGAACCTGCTTGGTCAGTTCCGTCAGCGCGATGATACCACCGGCGACGGGCAGGAAGTCTATGCTCGATCCGTCTGGCCCCTCTAGGATTCGCGGGAGCTTTCGCAGAAGCCCTTGAAGCGACCCCGCCGTCATAATCACTTCGGCTCTTGTAAGCTGGGGTTGGGGTAGACCGCGAAAACCAGGATCCTGTTGGGCAGCCAGGGCGACGGCCAGCCTCTTGCCGGCAAGGGCAATAGCTTCCACCTGGTCGCGTGTGAGAGTGCCTTCTGACATGAGATTTCCAATCCCTTCCCCGGGCCGCCGGGCGGGCGTCGAGGGAGGATTGGAGAGTCCCGCGTACACCCGCCCGGGCGTGGTGCCGCCGTCGCGGCGCCCGGATAGTCTTATGGTACCCGAAACAGTACCTTTGCCAATACCGCCGCCCCTTTGTCCCTGTGTTTTCCCGTGCGAAAACCCTGCAAAACACGGGGTTTCGGCACTGAGAAAACGTCGAGATACACCCGCAACCTATTTTGGTTCCCTCGTTCGAGGTTCGAGTCCTCGCCGGGTAGCTATGATGGCGGGCGTTGGGGGGCAAGCCGCATGTGCATGCTAGGTGCAGGTGCTGCGTTTTTTCTTGGATCGCGGCGGGATGCGGGGGCGCAGCCATGCGGCGATCGACTGTCGGACGCGGCCCGGTCGATCCGCACCGTGCGTCCGTGAGGGGTCTAGGCGAGAGACGGCGGCGTGGCAGGGCCAGCCTTCTTGAACTGGGAATACGTAAAGCCCGCATAGGCCACCAAGGCCCCAACCGCGATGGCGACGAGGTTGGTCACGCCCAAGTGCTTCCAGGCGACGATGCTGATGAGGTCGGCCAAGACCTGAAGTCCGCCCACAACCATCACAAACAGGGCTCCCTTGGCCATGAACAGGAGCACGCCGGCCGCGATGCCGGTTCCGGCCAAGCCCAAGAGGAACAGCGCAAACACCGTCCACATGGCCCCGGTCGCCTCAACCTTGTCGGCCGCTTTCGTGGCGGCCTTGCCGGACGGATCGGTGGAGAATCCCGGCAGCGAACTCATTTCATCCTTGACCGCCTTGCTGCTGGTCCCCATGATGCTCCCGCCGGTCATGTACCCGAGCCCCGCGATCAGGTCCAAGATCGCGACCAGGATAATTACTACCCCGGCGACGATCCTGATCGCCTGCATGGGTTTGGGCCCGGAAGGAGCCATCGGATAGCCCGGCGAAGCGCCGGGGTAGGCTG
>CAYGZI010000287.1:0-7480 GCA_964354245.1 uncultured Planctomycetaceae bacterium | reverse complement strand
CCGGCCGCGCGGTCCCTCCACTTGCTGCCGCGCGCGGTCTTGATCTTGAAGGCCCGGTGCCCGGCCCGAAGCCCCATGTCGATTTCCTCCTTGAAGCGGTCCTGCCAGCGGGCGCTGTACTGCGGCAGGAGGTCGGCGAAGTAAATGGACCCGTCGTAGACCGGGACCTGGGCCGGCCCTTGGGAGCCGAGCAGGGCGTGGACAGGCTTTTTCAGCAGCTTCCCGGCGAGGTCCCAGAGCGGCATGGTCTGGCTGCCCAGCGGCCCCGGCATCTGCCGGGACGAGAGGTCGAGCCCTGCCAGCGGGTTCTTCCCCAGCAAGCCCGCTAGGGCCTCCTTGTTCGCCCGGCAGTTGCCCAGTCCCTCCACACCCAGGTTCGTAAACAGGCGGACCATGCGATCCCCGGAGGCATCGCCGTGGACGCCAAGCTGGGAGTTCTTCCCAGCGATCTTCGACCTTCGCGTGCGCAAATCGAAGCTGATAACGCGCGTAACCTTCAGGTCCGTAGGCAGCGACTCGGCCCGCGCCATCCGGGCCAGCAAAGCCGCGCCTCCCACAGCCGCCAAGAACTCGCGTCGTTGCATGATTCCCTCCCGGGACTGCTCTCCCGCTGCGATGTACCCCGATTGACTGCATCCGAAGACGGAAGACTTCCGAAGTCTTCAAGACTTCGGAAGTCCGTTAAGTGTGTTTGCCAGACAATTGCGGATTATACCGAACCTGCGTGGCGACGTCTCGCCGGCCCCGCGGCCAATCGACTGTGGTAATGTGACGGCCGACCATTGCATGGAGCCCGGCTCACCAAGCAGCCCGGCCGTAAGTTCCCCACGTACGACGAAGTGCTCAAACTGGCCGCCAAGGCCCGGCAGTCGCTCGCCGGTCAACCGTAACGCGCGACGAATCGGAACGCCTTGAGATGAGAGCGCCGATAAGGACGCAATCCCACGTCCTAGGATCGCCCGCTATTCTAGCGCGACGCCTTGCGGCGCTTCTTCGTCGCCTTGGCCTTCTTCCTTGGGGCGGCCTTGGCCTTCTTCGGCGCTGTCTTCTTGGGCGCGGCCTTCTTGCGCTTTGCGGGAGCTTCTTTCTTGGCCGGGGCTTTCTTGCGGGCGGCCTTCCTGACCGGGGCCTTCTTGACCCGTTTCTTCGGCCGGGCCTTCTTCACTTGCTTCTTCGGAGGAGCCTTCTTCGCCCGCTTCTTGGCAGGGGCCTTCTTGACCGGTTTCGCGGCAGGAACCATCTCCGCGGGCGCTTTCGGAGCCGGGGGGGCTGCCGGCTCAACGGCAACCGGCTCGGGGGCCGGCGGCGGGACCGGCGGCTTGGCAACGGGTGCAGGAACATCGACCGGAGCGCCAGCCACGGGTTCGGGCACACTCTCGTTCATTGGTTTCTCCTCTTCGGGTCGTGGAAGAATGGGGATGAGACCGCCAACTCGCTCGCACCGTGTGCCCCTCGATTGTACCGCCCCGAATCGGAGAATGGCATAGTGAATGCGAATGTTTTTCCCACCGGGGTGCGATGGCGATTGAAGGGGCTGGGGGCTAGGGGCTAGGGACTAGGGGATGATCGCGTCGGCCGCCCGCGTGTCACGGTCCCAAACGTATGCCGCCCTTCAACCTCCAGGCATCGAGGAAGATGCGCGCAAAACGTGGACAAGTCTCGCCGTAGAACACCTGGGGGCGGCATCCCCCAGGAGCGGCATTTTGCCGCGTGCCCAAGCTCTGCTCACTCCCCCGGCACCGGGCCACGCTCCGCCGGGTAAGCAAGGTCCTTCTCCACCTGGCCGCGGGCAAACACCAGAAGCCCGCCGCCGCCGACCACCAGGAGTCCGCCGCCCAGTTCGGCCAGGCTCAGCCGCTCGTCGAGCACGAGCACCGCGGCCAGGTAGGTCACGAAGGGCGTCAGGAGCGTGATCCCGTTGGCCACCACCGGGCCGAGCCGGTGGATGCCGCGGTAGTAGAGGACGTGGCCAAAGGAAATGCCGATCAGGGCCGAGATCATCAAGAGCGCCCAAAGGCCGGGCGTCAGGTCCAGCAGCTTCTCAAACTTGCCGAACCCGAGCATCAACGCCACCAGGGCCGCCGAGCTATAGATGCTGATCACGCCAAAGCTCTGCCGGGCCGAATAGGCGGCCATGTAGCGGCGCACGGTCACGGCGTACGCGCCCCACGCCACCGCCGTGGCCACGATGATGGCTGCGCCGACCCAGGTGTCCTCGCCGCTGCCCCGGAGTTGCCGGAAGAACATCGCCGCCACGCCCGCAATGCTGAGAACCACCCCGACCCAGAAGATGGGCTTCCGGGCCAGGAGCCGCTCTTCGGCAAGCACCAGGAGGCTGAACAGGACGGTGAACAAGAAGGACAGCCGGATCACGAATCCGACCGTGGACGCGAGGACGTAGTAGGCGCTCAGCCCGAAACACGCCTGGCCGATCACGTTGACGATCGACGGGACCGCGGCGTCGCGCCAGACGTTCCGCGGCGCCGGGCCCGGACCGGACGCGGCGGGCCGCCGATCCAAGACCAAGAGAAACGGCAGCCAGAACAATGCCCCCACGGAGTATCGCACCCCGTTGACGGTCCACGCGTCGAGCTTGGGCTCGGTGTCCGCGAAGTGCTTGAGGAAGATCGGGATGACGCCGAAGCCCACCGTGGCCCCGATCAGGCTGAGCACGGCGCCCAGCCTCCCGTCTTTCGGTGTTTGGATGGGCTCAGTAGGCTGGACCAACACGGACTCTCTCCGGAAAACGCGCAATCCCACGATGATAGACCCGCGCCGAGGTGCGTCAAGGGCCAGACTTGCGGCGCCCGGCCAGGCCAATCATAATGAGGTGTTAGCCCCTGACCCCCCACTGGGCCGCCTCGACTGGGAGCTTCGCACCATGAGTTTCCGCCCGGGAAGACCTTCTGCCGCGGGCCTGGCCCGTCGGCTTGGCCCGCGACTGGCCACATCCCTAATGGTCTTACTCGTCCTGGGGGTGGTCTGGCCGTTTGGGGCCATGCTGGCCCAGGGTCCGGCGGCCCCGCAGGTCCCCGCGGTCATCGCGGTGGTCCCCGCCCCCAAGGATATCGGCGAGCTAAAAGCCATTGAAGCGAAGATCGAGCAGGCCGCCGCCAAAGTGCTCCCGTGTACCGTGGTCGTGCGGATCGGGGAGTCGCAGGGAAGCGGCGTGGTCGTGAGCAAGGACGGCTTTGTCCTCAGCGCCGGCCACGTCGTGGGAAAACCCGGCCAGAAGGCCGCCTTCATCTTCCCCGACGGCAGGACCCTCAACGGCACGACCCTCGGGCTGAACCGCGACAGCGACGCCGGGCTGCTGAAGATCACCGATTCCGGCCAATGGCCGTTTGTCGAGATGCGCAAACCCGGCAACGTTCAGCCCGGAACCTGGTGCGTGGCGCTGGGCCATCCTCTTGGGCCGCAGCCGGGGCGCCCGCCGGTGGTCCGCGCGGGCCGGGTTCTCCAGTCGCGGGACACGGTGCTCCAGACCGACTGCACGATCGTGGCCGGCGATTCGGGCGGACCGCTCGTGGATCTGGATGGGAAGGTGATCGGGATCAACAGCCGGATCAACGCCCCGGTGCCGATCATGAACTTCCACGTGACGATCGATGCCTTCCATCAGTGCTGGGACCAGTTGGTCAAGGGAGAGGTGGTGCAGACCGCGGTTCCCGGGCGGGACAGCAACGAGGTGAAGGGGGTCTTCGGGCCGGCCGTGGCTGAAGCGGGCCGGTGCGTCGCGCGCGTGAAGTGCGACGGGCGCGACGTGGCCCTGGGCACCATCGTCGGCCCGGACGGCTGGATCGTCACCAAGGCCAGCCAGCTCAAAGGGCGGACCGTTTGCCGCACGGTCGATGGCCAGGAGCGCGAAGCCCGGCTGGTGGGAGTCCACGAGGGGTTCGATCTGGCCATGCTCAAGATCGACGCGGCCGGGCTGCCGATCCTCCCCTGGGCCGCCGACGTCAAACCGGTCGTGGGCCAGTGGGTCGCGTCGGTGGGCATGGCGGCGGACCGGCCGCTGGCCGTCGGCGTGGTCAGCGTGCCCCCGCGACGCATCCCCGCGATCCACGGCGTGTTGGGGATCGGTCTGCCCGAAGGGGACGGGCCGGCTGAGATCATCCGGATCTTCCCGGGCTCGGGGGCCCAGAAGGCCGGTCTTCAGGAAAAAGACGTCGTCACTCACGTCAACGAAGTGGCGACGAACAAGCGGAGCGAGCTCCAGTCGCGGCTCAGGCAATTCCGCCCGGGCACCACGGTGAAGCTGACCGTCAAGCGCGGAGACAAGGTCCTCCACATGACTGCGACGTTGTCGGTCTTGGAGACTCCCGGCAGCAAGAAGCGCGACGAGCAGAACCTGGCCCGCCCCGGCGTCAGCGCCCGGCACGACGATTTCCCCAGAGTCGTCCAGCACGATACGGTGCTGGTCCCGAACGATTGCGGCGGCCCGCTGGTGGACCTCAGCGGGCGCGTGATCGGGCTGAACATCGCGCGCGGCGGGCGCACGGAGACGTATGCCGTGCCCACCGACGTGGTCGTGGGGTTGATGTACGACTTGATGTCCGGCCGGCTTGCCCCGAAACCGGCGGAAAAGCAGCCCGCTCCAGGCCCGGAGGCGAAACCGCCGGACCAGAAGCCGCCCGAAGTCAAATCCGGGCCTAAAGCGGGGCCGAAGCCCGAACCCAAGCCGGAACCGAAAGCAGAGCCCAAACCGGGGCCGAAGCCCGAGCCCAAACCGGAACCGAAGCCCGAGACAAAACCCGAGCCCAAACCGCAGGTCAAACCCGAGCCTAAACCAGAGCAGAAGCCCGAACCTAAGCCCGAGCCCAAGCCGGCGCCGAAACCGGCAGAGGCGGCTCAGCCGCAAGCGGCTCAGCCGGCCGAGCCTGCAAAGAAGCCCTCGCCCTGAGTGGCCACTGCGGATGCCCGGTATCGAGCCAGCAACATACCCGTCCTAGCGCCGGATCAAGAAGGCGCCGTTGTCGGCCACGCCGATGAGCGGTTGGTACGGGTCGCGCAGCACGCGGTTGGCGGATCGGCCCGGGTACCAGACGAGTTGGATCGAGATGCTCCATGCCTCTTCCTGCTGGCCACCGTGGGCCTCGCCGTGCTTGGGAATCACGAAGGTGAAGTTGTTTTCGAGGGCCCAACTGGAGCCCAAGGGGACGGTCAGCTCCGCCCCGATGATTCCCTCGCCGTCGCCGGTGGCCCCGCCCCAGAACCGCCCCTGCCCTCCGCCGCTGAATTGGCGGCGGTAGAATGCGGCAAAGATGTCGTTGGGCTGGAACAACTGGACGGTTTGGTTTTGAAGGCGGAACCGGTCTTTGTTCAGTCCGTAAGCCCCCCAGTAGCCGACCTCGTGGCAACCGCCGAAGACAATCGAGGTCTCGTTGCGGATCTGTTTCAAGTCGGCCTTCAGATAGTAGCTGTCGTGCTGGTAGTCGAAGACCACGCCGCCCTGGAGGCCGCCGCAGATCGCCCGGCGGAACAGCCCGCCGGTGAAGAACAACTGGTCGCGGCCGTTCCGATCGGCGTTGTCCGCCTGAGAGCCGTGGAAGTTGCTGTGTACGGCCTGAAAGCCGAACTGGTAGCCGGCGCACCAGGGATCGCCCACGGGGGCGCCGACGTTCAGCCCTTCGTGGAACCCGAAGTTCCCGTTCCGGCCCAGGTCCACCGGCCCCTTGAAGCCCTGCATACCGCCGAAGAAGGTCACGTTCCGCAGCATCCCAAGCACGCAGCGCTGGTGCAGCCCGCAGACGCAGTTCTCCCGGCCGCAGTCCTCGTCGCAATCCACGCCACAGCAATCGCACCCGTCGCAGCCGTCCCCGCAGTCGTCGCACCCCGGGCCGCCGGTCTCCACCCCGTGCTCCCCTCCTATCCTCGGAAGCGGCTCAAACTGGATCTCCCCCGGCACTCCCCTGGTGCGCACAGGTTTGGTTTGCAGAGGGGTTGGGGTGGGAATCGGCTCGGGTTGATCCGCGCTCACTCCGGCCTCGCCCTCCGCGGACATTGTGTCGTCAACCGCCTGGACGCTTGGTCGCCGGTTTGGGGCCCACGGCCGAGCGGTCCTTTGGGCCGTCTGCACCGCAGCGGCGCCCGTTTCGGCCGGACGTCCTCGCCGCAGCGCCCGCTCTTGCCATTGACTCCGCACAGAGGCCCCTTCAGAGACCACGGCCCCCGGGGTGTCGGTTCCGGAACTGACTTGACCGAGTGCCGGGCCACACCACGTCGCCAGGGAGGCCCAACCGGCCAACAAGGCGCTGCTCCAAGCAAACCGCAGGGATTTCATGGCTTATACCTCAGATTGTGGGGGCGGAGTGTGTGGACCGTTCACCGTGTGGTCCTTTCCGGCACGGATCTATCGGAAATCACCTAATCGGAACTTCCGTTAAAATCGCTATTATCGGAACGGATTACCTAGACTACGCAGAATCCCATCCCTCCGTTTGACACTCAGGTCGAGGACATCCAGTTTCAGACGAAGGGCAGCCGAAATGACCCGGGGGGGGCATGACTGACGGCAAGGCACCCACTCACGGTCTTCACCCAAACCGCGGCGCCGCGCCGGCTCTTGCGGATCAGTGCCCAGGCCTACAACACGCCCGAGCAGTACCGATGCCTTGCGGCGGCGCTGCCGGGGCTCTTGTAGGGCAGGCATCTTGCCTGCCGGGGTGAGTACGGAATCGTGGCGGGTGACGGGTGGCGGGTGGTGAGATGAGGGGGTGACGGGGTGAGAGGGTGACGGGGTGCAGGGGCCAGTGAGAAGTCAACAGTGCAAAGTGAAAAGTGCAAAGTGAAAAGTGCAAAATGGCGCTCCCTCCGCCATTTTGCACTTTGCACTTTGCACTTCTCACTTTTCACTTTGCACTCTGTAGCCCTGATTTGCCACCCCGTTCACCCCCTGTTCTAAGAACGTCAATAGGAGTTGCTAAGGGGATGCTGAGTACCTTTTGGGATAGGCTGAGCGTGTGGCTTGGGCCGCATGCGGCCCAAGCCACACGCTCAGCCTCCTGGGCGGCACCCTCCCCGCCGCCCTGGGGCTTACGATCCGCAATCTACGCCGTCGTCCAAGCCGACACGTTCGTGGGACAGACCTGGGACAAACCCCCTCGGGTAACTCAAACCTGTTTCCTGGAACGTGTCGCCGTCACCGACGACCGCCGAATTGGCCGCATCGGAGATTTTACCGAGTCGGTCTGTCCAGGCCCCTCGAAACTCACCCGGACGCTCCAAGCGGGCGCAAAGGGGATACTATGGAAGGTGGCCGGACAGGCCCGTCCCACGCGTGTCTCTTGGACCTCTTTGGGCACTTCACCTCCTGCTCGCTTCCCGCGTGCCTCCGCCCCGCCGTACTTCGCCAAGGCCCGCAACAGGGTCCCCGACGACAACCTCAGCCACTCCCGCGCCTCTGGCCAGTGACGCACCGTCAGTCCTTCCAGACGCCCCAACCACATCACCCCCTGCCGCTGCTGAGCGTCCATCCAGT
>CAYGZI010000286.1:0-7491 GCA_964354245.1 uncultured Planctomycetaceae bacterium | reverse complement strand
CCATCAGATCGTGCTGGACCTGGTCCATCGGGGCGCGGCCTTGGTGGGAACGGAAGATCCCCAGTTGCTGATCCGCGAGTATCAGATGCACCGCGAGCAGCTTGGGGCGGGACAGCCCGGCGGCGTCGCTGGAATGCCGGGTGCCATGCCCACGTCTTCGTGGGCATGTGACGGACATGGCCACGAAGACGTGGCCATGCCACCCAGTCCGAGAATTCCCCACAGGAGGAACGATGTCCGCTTCACGGCCGTCATTCCTTCTTGCCCGCAACGGCCAGCAAACCGCGCGTCGCCGCGAGGCGCACGTGTTTGGGCTGGTCTTCGCTGTTGAGCGACTTGTAGAGGGCGATCGCGCCCGCCTTGTTGCCGTCGGCCAGCAAACGCTCGGCGCATGCCAGACAGCCGTCGGCAACGGCCGCCTTCACGCCTTCCGGCGCCGTTTTCGCCGACTTGTACAGGGCCTTGCCCGCCTCCAGGTTGCCGATATTGCCCAGCGCACCGGCCGCCGCGCAGGCAACCGCCTTGTCGGCGTCGCCCAGAAGGCCCGCCAGGGCCGGCACACTGGCCGCGTCGCGGCGCACGCCCAACGATCCGATCACTCCCACCTTGATCGCGCCGCTTACGTTTGGCAACGCGTCGCGCATCGCCGCGGCCGCTTCCGGAGCGGGCATGCGCTCCAGGGCGTAGCGGGCCATGTGGGAGAGGTCCTTGTCGGGCAGCAAGGCAGCCAAGGCCGGCACCGACTCGGCCGTCCCGATCGTCTTCAGCGCGCGGCAGACGAAGTCCTTGGCCGAGCGCGACGCGCCGCTCTTCAGCACCGCGGCCAGCCGCGTTTCCAGCTCCTTGCGGGCCGCCGCATCGCCGTGCGTGGCCGCCACGGCGTCGTCAATGGCGGCGAGCAATTTGCGGTCCGCGCCCCAGTCGTAGGTCTTCAGGGCCTCGAAGGCCTTGTCCACTGCTGCTTTGTCAACGGTCTTTGCGTTTGCCATATCCGGTTACTCCTGTTGAAGGTGAATTGCTTTCTGTCACGTTACAGCACCCACGGCTCGCGCCGGGCGCGGTCCACGAAGCGGTTGGCCTCCTCGTCGCCGGGAAACTCCTGTTTGGCCTGGTCCCACTTGAGCGATCGCTTCAATTCATAGGCAATCAGGCCGAGGTGGCAGACGGTCGCGGTGTGGGCAGCGAACTCGATATCGCGGAACGGCTTCTCCCGGGTCTTGCAGCACTCGATGAAATCGCCGTGGATGCCGCCCTTGCCCTTGTAGCTCGGCACCGGCTTCGGGGGCCGCTTCGCGTCCGGATTAAAGACGACCTGCAGATTGCCCATCCCCGGGTGGTTGTGATGCAGCAGCACCCCGATGGGATAGCGGTAGGTCAGGTACTGCCGGCCCTTTTCGTCGTGATAGATGACCTCCGCGGGCTCGAGCTCCCGGACGTCGATGGCGAAGGTCGCGCCGCCGAAGTGGTGCGCGCCCCAGTCGGTCATGCCGCCGCCGGAATAGTCGCTAAAGGAGCGCCAGCAGGTGCCGTTGATGTTATAGCTGCCGCTGACGCGGTATGGATGATAAGGCGCCCACGGCGCGGGGCCGAGCCACATGTCCCAGTCGAACCCGTTGGGGACCGGTTCGCCCGCGAGGTTGCACGGCATCGGCAGCGGGCCCACGTTGACATTGATCGACTTGACCGTGCCCGCCTCGCCGCCCCAGCACTTGTCGACCACGCCCCGGTAGTCTTCCAGCACCCGCTGGCTGCCGCCGGAGACGACCCGTCCGTAGCGCCGGGCCGCCTCGACCATCAGCCGTCCTTCGCGGAGGGTCCGCGTTTCGGGCTTCTGGCAGAAGGCGTCCTTGCCGTTGCGGCAGGCCTCGATGACGAGGACCGCGTGCCAATGATCGGGCGTGGCGACGTGGACCGCGTCGATGTCCGGACGGCCGACCAGCTCGCGGAAATCGTTATAGGTCTTGCAGTCCTTGTTGTTGTATCGCTGATTGATCCGGTTCTGGCAGCCGTCGCGCACGCCCTTCTTCACGTCGCAGACGGCCACGTACTGGACGTCGTCGCGGCCGAGGAAGGCCCCCTGATCGCCGCCCCCTTGGCTGCCGATGCCGATGCCGCCCATCACGATCCGCTGGCTGGCCGGCGGACGCCCGCCGGCGCCCAGCGCGGTGGAAGTGATAACGTAAGGGCAGGCCATCGCCGCTGCGGCGGCCGTGAGAAACTCGCGTCGACTCGCGACCAAGCTACGCTTGCTCATAAGATGGTCTCCTTTAGGATTCTTGGGATTTCGAGCTTATTTCGGATTTCGACATTCGGATTTCGAGTTTCACAATTGCCATGGCTCCCGCATCGCCCGCGAGCGCATGCGGTTGGCCTGGTGGTCGTCGAGGAACTCCTCCTTGTCGGGGTCCCAGCGGAGCTTGCGCCCGAGCTCCATGGCGATGTTCCCCAGGTGGGCGACCGAGCAGCAGCGGTGGCCGATCTCCGCGGGGAAATACGGGTCGCGGCGGGTCTTCACGCAATCCAGGAAGTTGCGGTGCTCGCCGGCCGGACAGGTAAAGAGGTGAATCTCGCCGGGCTCGATCACGCTGTTGAGGATCTTTTCCGAGCTCGCCTGAAGCTTGCCGATCCATCCGTCGTTGCCGACCCAGCCGTCCGTGCCCTCGAAACGCAGGGCGACCGCGCCGCTCTTGATCTCCATCTGGACGCCGCTTCGGTACTTGCAGGTCACGCGGAACTGATAGAAGGTGTCGTACAGGCCGCTCTCGTGACGCCTGCCGACGCCTTCCACCTCCACTGGCCCGGTCCGCTCGGTGTCGTTGCCCCACTGGGCCGTGTCCAAGAGGTGCGCCCCCCAGTCGGTAATCATCCCGCCCGAGTAGTCCCGGTTCCACCGCCAGTCGAACTGGTGGAGCCCCGCGCGGTACGGGCTCCACGGCGCAGGGCCCAGCCACATCTCGTAATCGAACCCCTCGGGCACCGGCTTGGGCGAGGGGTTGCCGGCGCTACCGGGACCGGCCGGCAGCCCGACCAAGATCCGCTGGATCTTGCCGATCCGCCCGTTGCGCACCAGCTCGGCCATGCGGTGGTAGACGGCCAGCGAGCGGTCCTCGGTCGAGAGCTGGAAGACGGCGCCGTAGCGCTTCACCGTGTCGGCCAGGACCCTTCCGTCGGCAAGGGTCAGCGTGGGCTTCTCGCAGATCACGTCCTTGCCCGAGCGGATCGCCGCCAGCGAGATCGGGACGTGCCAGTGGTCGGCGGTGGAAACCATCACGGCATCGATGTCGCGGCGGGCGATGACCTCGCGCCAGTCCTGCGTGGTCTGGCAGGTGAACTTCTCGCCGAAACGCCCTCGCGCGGTCTGGAGCGCCGCGGCGATCCTCGCCTTGTCCACGTCGCAGAGGGCCACCGGCTGGGCGTCCTTCTGGTGCAGGAACGACCGCAGGTTGTGATCGAGACCGTGTCCCCCCAGGCCGATGAATCCCAGCGCGATCCGGTCGCTGGCCGGCACGGCGCCGCCGGCGCCCAGGGCGGTGGAGCGGATCGCGTAGGGCGCAGCGGCCAGGGCGGCGCCGGCCGCCGCGGCCTGCTTGAGGAATTGCCGCCGGTTGGATCGTCGGTGGGTTGGATGTCGCATCAGTCGTCCTCCTCGGGGCGCATACCTCTGTGCCTTTGCTTCCTCTGAGACGGAGGCCGCAGCTCGCGCATCGGGTATGTCGGCTTACGCGAGGCATCCCGGCCGCCGAGGATGGGGCTCCCTCTTGCGGCCAGAGCTCCACCTACGATACCCTACGGACCTCCCGGTCGCAACAGCCCGGGTGGATTTCGGAAAAAACGCAACAACCAGCTTGGCGAGACTCCCATGGCACCGGCGTCGTCAAAGTCGCTTGCGGGCCGGTTCGCGATGGTGCTCTGTTTGGCCACCGCGGCGGCGGACCCCGCACGCGGTGGAGAACATTGGACCAGTTATCGCGGCCCGACCGATCGGGGACACTCCGACTCGCCGAGATTGCCCGTCCGCTGGAGCGAGCGCGAAAACGTGGTCTGGAAGACGCCCATCCCGGGCAAGGCGTGGTCGTCGCCGGTGATCTGGGGCGATCGGATCTGGCTGACCACCGCTCCCGAGGACGGCACTCAACTGACGGCCCTCTGCGTCGATAAGAAGTCCGGCAAGATCGTCTTCCAGAGGCAGCTTCATTCCGTACACGCACCCCAGTATTGCATTCCGTTCAACTCCTACGCGTCGCCGTCGCCCGCGATCGAGGAAGGGCGGGTTTACGTCAGTTTCGGCTCTCCCTACACCGCGTGCCTGGATTCCAGGACCGGCCAGGTGATCTGGGATCGCACGGACTTCGTCTGCAACCACTTCCGCGGCGCCGGCTCTTCGCCCGTGATCTACAAGGACCTCCTGATCCTGCACTTCGACGGCAGCGACCGCCAGTACGTCGTCGCCGTGGACAAGCACACCGGAAAGACCGTCTGGAAGACCGACCGAAGCGTCGATTTCCGCGACTTGGACCCAAAGACCGGCAAGCCGGGCACCGACGGCGATTTCCGCAAAGCCTTCTCTACTCCGCTCGCCGTCGATGTCCGCGGCACGCCCGTGCTCATCAGCCTCGGGTCTATGGCCCTCTACGCCTACGAGCCGGAAACGGGCAAGGAGCTTTGGCGCGCCGAATCCATCGGGAGTCACTCGGGCTGCGCCCGTCCGGTTGCGGGCCACGGCCTGGTCTTTTCGCCGATGGGATACACGGCGGAGCTGTGGGCCGTGCGCCCCGACGGGCGCGGAGTGGTCACCCAAAGCCACGTTGTCTGGAAGCACGCGCGGGCCTCGGCCAAGCGGTCGTCGCCCGTGCTGGTGGGCGATCTGCTTTTCCTGGTGGACAGCGAGGGCATTGCCGTCTGCATCGAGGCCAAGACCGGCAAAGAGATCTGGAAGGCCCGGCTCGGCGGCAACTACTCGGCCTCGCCCATCGACGCCGGCGGGAAAGTCTATTTCTTCGACGAGAGCGGCAAAACCACCGTGGTCGAGGCCGGACCCGAATACAGGGTGCTCGCCGTCAACCGCCTGGACGACGGCTTCATGGCGTCGCCTGCCGTGACCGGCGGCGCGCTCTATCTCCGTACGAAAAAGGCGCTCTATCGCATCGAGGAGACGGCGCAGGACGAGTCGCCAGCCTTGCGGAACTGAATCGCCTGACATTTTGGGTGCCATGCCCACGCTTGTCGTGGGCATGTCGCATCGCCGCATGGCGACGCAAGCGTCGCCACGGCACCCGCAAATTTGGGTGCGGCGAGCCATTACGCCAGCGTGAAATCCGGCAGCCGGACGATGGCCCCGCCTTGAGTCGCCGATTGGTGGGCACAAATGCCCACGCACGTCCAGTTCGCGCTCGTGACGGCGTTGGGCCAAGGATCGCGGTCTTCGATCAGGGCACTCAGGAATTCGTTTACCAAATGCGGGTGCGAGCCGCCGTGCCCCCCTCCCTGAATGAACGAAAGGTGCTCCGCGTCCTGAATGGTCCGGGTAAAGGGGCGGATCTCCGCGGGCAAGAGATGGCCGTAGTCCGGCACCTTGACCCGGGCGGGTATCTCCGGCTCCGGCTTCTTCGCCGTGTGGACCACGTGCTCCTCGCCCTCGACCAGGGTCCATTCAAAGCTCTTCTTCGACCCGTAGACGTCGAAGCTCTCGCGGTACTGGCGGGCCGTGTCGAACAGGAAGCGCCAGATGTGGGCCGCGATGTCCGAATCCTTGATCTTGATGTGGCACGACTCGACCGCGAAAGGGTTGCCCGACTTCTCCGCGAGGCGCTGGTCGATCGTGCCCGACCCGAAGCAGCTCACGTACTCGGCGCGGCCGTTGACGAGCCCCAGGACCGGGCTGACCACGTGCGTGGCATAGTGCATGGGGATCATCCGCTCCCAGTACTCCGGCCAGCCTTCCATGTCCTGCGGGTGCGAGGCCTGCATGAACTGGATCTTGCCCAGCTCGCCCTTGGTACACATCTCCTTGATGAACAGGAACTCGCGGCTGTAGACCACCGTTTCGGCCATCATGTACTTGAGTCCCGTCGTCTTGACCAGCTCGCAAATCTGGCGGCACTCGTCGACCGTCGTGGCCATGGGCACGGTGGACATCACGTGCTTGCCCGCCTTGAGGGCTGCGATGGACATGCGGGCGTGGTCGGGGATGGGCGAGTTGATGTGGACGAAGTCCACTTGGGGATCGGCCAGGACGTCTTCGTATTTGTCGTACTGCTTGGCGACGCCCGCCGCGTCGCCGATCTTGTTCAGCTCCGCCCGGTTGCGCCGGCAGACGGCGTACATGTCGGCGTTGGGATGCTTCTGGTAGATCGGGATGAACTCGGCGCCGAAGCCGAGCCCGACGATGGCAACCTTGACTTTCCTGTCGGCCATAGCAACACCTCCGTCATTCTGGGCCAGGTACTCAGCCTGTAAACCGCATCACCGCAAAGCACGGACTCTCCGCCAGACGCGGCGATTATACCGCACGCCGCGGCCAAGTCCAGGCGTAGAGTCGCGTGCCGGTGCTGCGATGCAGCCCAGGTCTAGGTCTTCGCGCCAGCGGTCAAAACCCGAGCCAGCGCCGGACGGCCGCCTCGACGGCGGCAAGCTGATCAGGTGGCAGCGAGCCCAGCCTGCGGATGAGCTTCCCATGAGGCACCGTGACCAGGTTCTGCGTATCGAACACGCCCGTCTTCAGGAAACGGACCGCCACCGGCACCTCGAAGTGAGAACCGCGGGGGCTCGTGGTGTGCGCCACGAGCGTCGAGAGCGCCCGGTCCCGATCCGCCGCCGGAGCGCTCAGGACCAGACATGGCCGGACTTTTGCGGCCATGCCGAGATCCACGAGCCAAACCTCACCTCGCCGGGCCGTGGGCATCGGCGGCCTCGCGTGCGTCGAGCTCGCGGAACAGGTCGTCGGCCGCTTCGACCAGCGCCTGGTCGGGGAGTGTTCCCCGTGCGTCCCGCTGCACGCGGCGCAACAGCTCGACGGCGGCCTCGTGTTTCTCGGCCTCGCTCAGCGCATCGAAGGAGTCAAGAACTTGTCTGACACCCGTCGTCACAACGCACCTCCGAAGGAGGACCTGTACCACCGACTGTATCTTACGCCCGCACCGCGGGCTACGCAAGTCCCGGAGCTGATCGCCCGGCGCCATGAACGTATGGAAGCCCCCGACCGGTTGCACGACGTAGGTTATGCTTCAGCATAACCCAGTATGCCCCGTCTCGCGCCGTGCGAGTCTCCGTGGGAGATATGCTGAAGCATAACCTACTCCGCTTTCGACCGTCCCTCCGGGACTTGCGATTTTCCCTTGGCTGCCTATCTTCCCAGCAGTGAACTGCTGGGCTACTATCGCACGTCCCTCCGGGACGGAAAACTGCACGGCGACTTGTGTGTAACGACGAGGGCTCACGCCCTCGTTGTTACACACAAGTTCAGGGTCGTTCACGACCCTTGTTCGTTGGAGG
>CAYGZI010000285.1:0-7501 GCA_964354245.1 uncultured Planctomycetaceae bacterium | reverse complement strand
CTGTCCCACGAACGCCTTTGCGGCATCCTCATCCAGGTAGTATCGGTCGTTGCCAGCGTGGACGACTACGCCTCGGGCCAGTAAGCGACGGAAGATCATCGACCTACGAAGGCCGATTTCCGGGAGCGATTGCGATGTAGCGGGACTGGTGGCTCCCGCCTGTCGGAACCGTCGCATCACTTTCTTGATGGCAGCCGCAATGATTCCGGCCTCAAACATCATCTTCCCTCGATGATGAGACTTGGAAGCAGACCACCCAATCCTACCTGACTGAGCAACAAGTCTTCAAGCACCAGGATGGCTGGCGACCCTTTGGGGTGGAAGAGTGTCCGTCAAGGACACCAACACAGGTAGCATGGGGCAACTGACCTTCAACACAAGGGCATCTCCATGGGCAACGACCCGGCCGAACCCATCCGCCGCCAACGATAGGCTGAGATCAACGCCGAGCTTCAGTTGATTACCGGCCACAGCAGGCGGGAGACCCTGGCGGTCTACCAGCACGTGGCGTTGGACGGGGAGTTGGAAATGGGCCTCTTCCATCCAAGGCGGTAGAATGAGGTCGGTAGGCTTCGATCAAGAGCATGGGTGGTGGGAGATCGTCATGCCCAGGGCCCAGGCAGCGACCCCGCCGAAGAACGAATGATTCTCGACCAACAGGGTCTTGGCCCCCTTGCGCGAGGCGCCAATCGCCGCGCCGATCCCCGCCGGGACGCCGCCCACGACCAGGACGTCGACTTCATCGAGCGTGGGCCGGCCAGGCGCAGTCGTACCCGAACGCGTGGCGGCAGAGCCGTGCGACGCGCCTCCCGCAATCGCAGCGCCCCCGACCACCGCCACTCCAGTTGCCAAGAGATCTCGCCGGCTCGTTTTTCTACGATCGCTCATGTGTTGGTCCTCTTGCCTGTCCGGAGGATTCATGGTCTGCACGAGATCGACACGGGGTTGGCATTCAAGACGCCAATTTCGAGATTACGGCCGCCCGCTTCGCCCACGGTCATAGATGATTTCCTTCCCAGTTCGTCCATCGCTACCGTACGAGGCGGACCACGATGTACGGCGCTGCGCGGTTCAAATCGGGATGGATCCTGCCGTTGCCTCGGGCGTCCATCGCCTCGATCAGATACATCAAGTCCCACGCGGGCACGATTTCCTCCGCCGGGATCACGGCCCGGTACTGATCCTGCTGGCCCGTCGGCAGCATGGGCAGCGTCCGGTAGTCCTGGTGCTGGTTGACGCTCCGGTACCGCAAACGCACCCATTTGACGCCCGACGCAGCGCGGACCTCGACGGCAACCGCAAGCGGCTTGCCGGCCGGGGCGTGCGTGACCGGCCGGTGGATGACCACGGGCGGCCGATCGTCGGGCGAGGGCGGGACGGGCACGTAGCGAGGCGCGATTTTGACCTTCGCCGGCGCACGGAACTCGCGCCGCTGTCGCTCCAGCGCAAGGAGCCCCTTCTCCATCGCGGCCAGTTCATCCTTCCAGTGGCCGCAAAGGCTCGCGCCGCGCACGCCCATCATCAGGTCGTCCGTATACACATCGCCTGCGGCAGCCACAAGCTGTCGCCATGCCTCGATCGCCGTGCGTTCGTGCGCGATGGCCTCGTCCAGGGCCTTGACGTCCCCGGTCCGCTCGAACAGGCGATAGTTGACGGCGGCCGGGATGCGTCGTGCATGGTAGAGGGCCAGGTTCGCCAGGATCTTCAGGTCCGTGACCGTGGAGTCGAATTCCTTGTTGCGGCGGTCGCCGATGCGTTTCTCGGCCTCGGCGACTTGCGAGAGGATGTCCGACGCGGTCTCGGCGAACCACCGGCTGGTTTCGGGCGGCCGAGTCTTGGCCGTCTCGCCCCCTTCGAGCAGGTTATTGGCTTCCTCGTCGAAGCTGGCGAACTGCTGAACGTCGCTCCCCTCGGCCTTGGCGTAGTAGGGCAGATCGCCCAGGCGTTGCTTCTCGGCCCAGCCGCGGGTCATGGGAAAGTAGCCGTAAGGGTAGCAGGCGGCGACGATCCGAGGGAGGACCCAACTTGCCCGGTGCAGTCCTTTTTCCACGTAGGGCGCGGCCTCCTTGCCAAATCGCTTTGCGAACTCCCGCTGCCACACCTCGGCGGGCGTATCGGGGTTGTAGCCCATGCGGCCGAAGGCCTGGAAGAAATGCCAGTAGCGCTCGAACTCGTAATCGTAGTAGCGATACTTGGGACTGAACAGGTCGAAGGGCCTCGCGTCGTGCGGCTGGGCTTCCATCTTCGTACAGAGCGGCTCGTTGACCTCGAAGCCGTCGCCGTCGTAGAGGTGAGTGCTTTCGGCGAACCGCCTCGCGTACTCCGGGTCGCCCCAGAGGAGCACCCGCGCCGTGCCGCCGTTCCAAAGCCGCCAGTGCATCTTGTAGCGCTGCGGATAGCGGAGCAGGTCGGCGTAGCTGTGCCTGCGGTCGAGCTGGTTTTGCCGATTGATGTGCGTAGGATGAAAGGGCAGGCCCATCTGCTCCATCCAGTACTTGGTGGTGATGCGCAGGCTCACGCCCATGTCCAGGCCGGTTTCGATCACGGAATCGGGCAACCCCTTGGCCCGGGCGTCGAAGCGGACCCTCGGCCCGTGCTCCTTCATCACAAGGAAGACACTCCGCCAGAACTCCTCCTGCTCGCCCTTCTTCAGGCCCGACTCGTCGTGCATGCGGAACTGAATGGCGTCCACTTCGGGAACGAGGCGGAGGAACTTGGCCAGCGCGGCGGTGGTATAGGCCGTAAGGTTCTTCTCCGTCACGCCCCAGACCAGGCCGGGCGTGGGTTTGGGCGGGATCTGTTGGGCCCCCGGGATGCCTCCTCCCTGCACGCCGCCGCGATAGATATGGTCCCAGATCCCGACGGTGAAGCTCAGCCCGCGGTCGTGCGCCATCGCGATCAGCCGCTTCATCGCATCGAGGTTGCGCCGCTGCTGGCCGCGGGTGATCCCGACCATGCGGACATCGGGGAACTGCTCGACGTCGAAGAAATACGGGTAGCACGGCGCCAGAAAACCGCCGTTCTCGTAGCCGAAGATCACCACGAGCGAATTAAAGCGGTTCTGGGCCAAGAGGTCCAAGTAGCGCGCCCAATAGTCCTCGTCGTACAACCGGCTTTCCCAGTAGGCCCGGTTCATCGTGTAGATCGAAAGCGCCCGCTCGGACACGGCCGGCTTCTCGGTCGTGTCGCGGACCTCGCTCAAGGGACGGCTGCGATCGACGCCCCAGCCGATGCAGTCCGCCACGTCCAGTTCACCGTACATCAGCCCGCGGTCGTCGGAGCCGGCGATCGCCCAGACCGGTTTGCCTTTCCACTCGGTCCGCCGGATGCAGAGCGCCTCGGGCCCCTGGGGAAGCGGATGGTTTGCGGCCTTCAGCAGCCGGGCTGCGGGCCCGTCGCCGCCGGCCAATCCGGCGACAATCAGGGACTTCCCGCGGGCGTCGTCCAGCGAGGCGGCCTTCTGGCACGGAAGGCCCTTGGCACGCAGAGCGGCCGTCAGTTTCTCGATGCCGTGCAAGGCCGCCGGGCCGAGTTTACCATCCGTCAGCACGGAAACCACCGGCTCTTCGGCCGATGCGGCCGGGGTGCCGACTGTCCAGGCGATGCAGACAGCAATTAGAAGGTCCGTCCATCCACAACTGCTGTCCTTCTTCAGATTGACGGCGTCGTGAGTCATGCAAAGACTCCCAAGCGATGAGGGGTTCCAGTCATTCAAGAACAATCACTTCATGGTCGAGCAGCGACGGGAGTTGGAAAACGGCTGCGCCTTTGTCGAGGGTGAGCGAGGGCTTCTGCTCGGACACCAAGAACTTCATCCGGCTGATGCCCATACCCTCGGGAAGCCGGACGTGAACGCGCAGCGGTCCGACGGGGATGAGCTCGTCGACCGGCGCGCGCCAGGTTCCCGCGCTGGTCAAGTTGACCAGGTGAAGGATCAGTCGGCCTTGCTGCCGGTAGAGATGACAATCGACAAGGCCGGACCCCTCGACGGTCAGAGGAAGGGTGTCGCCCGAGGCCCAACGGACCAGGTTGGCCAGCAGATCGCCGTGGTCGGGGAGGTTGTCGCGGGCGAACCGCCGGTCCAGATCGGCCGGCAGATAGGCGACGCGGCTCCCATGCTTGGTAGTCTGTACGATGAGGCCCGGAGTATTCGTCCGCGGCTCGCGCATCCAGGACGTCTCCGGCGGATAGATCGGGAAGGATGGAATGAACGTGGCGAGCACCTCGGCGCCGGCCGCAGCCTGGACTCCTCCCAGCCAGCCGCCGAACGGAAGGATGTCCGTCTCATCGAATCCCTTGAGGATCGGATGACGTTTCCCGGCGACGGCGGGTTCCGCGCCGATCTTGGGGCCGTAGACTCCTCTCCTCAACTCCGGCGTGAGCCGCAGGTAGCTGTGCAGGGTCTCGCTGGCCCGTTTGCGGTCGGCCTCGATCGAGTTGCGGCGGCCCGCAACGACGTGGGCCCCGAACGGGTCCGCCAGGGCGAAATCCGCACGGGGCTCGCCCCACTGGTCGTAGAGACTCGTCTGCCCGGTGGCGATCAGGCTCCCGCCCCGCTCGACGAATCGCCGCAACGCAACGCACTGGCCCTCCGACATTGCGGCCAGGTTGGGGAGGATCAGGACCGACAAGCGCGGTCCATCGCGCTCGATGTGGTCGGCATGGACGGGAAGGTAGGGGATGCGGGCCCGCACCAACGCATTGACCATGCCGCGCAGCGGCAACTCCACCAGTTCCTCGGGATTGTCGCGGCCATAGAAGTCGGTATTCTGCTGGGACCACACGACGCCGACGTTGGCGACCGGCTCGCGGCGCACCAGATACTCCTGATGCGCCTCGTGCCAGCGGTTGATC
The DNA here is from genome assembly GCA_964354245.1 of uncultured Planctomycetaceae bacterium. GTDB lineage: Bacteria > Planctomycetota > Planctomycetia > Pirellulales > Thermoguttaceae > CAYGZI01. The sequence goes on along the minus strand of CAYGZI010000285.1, from coordinate 2,647 downwards.
GGCTCGACCGTGCGGTACTGGCGACGGTCCTCGTGGTAAGCGCCGATGTGATGCCACCACGGCTGGATCGTGCCCGCAAACCCTTCGAGCATCCACAGCCGGGCCTCGGGTCCGGGTTTGCTGGCCTTGCGGAAGGTGGGCCGGCCCGCCTGGTACATGGCCATGCTCTCCGGGATCAGCTTTTCCCAGCCCAAGAGGCCGTGGATCAGCTTGCCCGCCTCGGCGTTCTGCTGGAACCCGGCCGATTCCGAGCGGGCCTGGTGATCCAGCATGATGATCTCCGCGCGCCGGCAGATTTCCTTGTAGTCCCGGAAGCTCCGGCACTGGCCGCTGATCGAGCCGCCGTTCATGCCGACCCAGAGGCAGTCCGGCCCGCCGGCCGCCTTCGTCGCGCGGTTGTTCAAGTCCCAGATCTCCAGGCGCCGCGCGTAGTTCCACTCGATCCACTGGCGATAGACCGGATCGTCCCAATTCTTCTCGCCGGGGATCGCCTTGCCCGTCCGCTGCTTGAACTTCTTCGAGCAGTTCCCGCAGTGGCAGATGCTCTCGCGCCCCAGCCCGCTCCAGCTATTGTCGGTGATCCCCTCGGGGTGCGTGCGCTCGATGATCTCGCGCAAGATGCCGGGAATGTACTCCTCGTAATAGGGACTGTTGACGCAGGTGACGTAAAGCTCTCCTGCCCGGTAGGGTCTGCCCGAGGCGTCCCTTGCGAACCAGTCGGGATGGGCCTTGTAGAAGGCTTCGTGCGTCCGGTTGGAGTCCATCCGGGCGAAGACCACGAGCCCATCGTCGTGTGCAGCCTTGGCCAGCTCTCCATAGAGGTCCCGATCGCCCAGCAGCGGCGGGCGATATTGGAGCGGGTACTTGCTGGGATAATAGGCGACGGTCCCCCCTGCGTTGAGAATCACGCCCTGCACCCGGGTCCGCTTCCAGTGCTGGCGCCACCAGCCGATGTCGTACCCGGCCGGGTCGATCTCCGTGATGTTCGTCTGGCCCCAGCGGAGCGTACGGCGATACCACGGCAGCGCGCTGGCGGCGGCCACCTTTGGGTCCGCCTGGTCCGCTGAACCGGACGAGAGGCCCAGTCCCGCCAGGGCGGTGGTGGCGGCAGTCTGTTCCAGGAACGTGCGACGGGTGGTTCGGCTCATATCACGCATCGACTCCTATTGGAAGAATGGTCATAGAAGAATGATCCTAGCCGGGCCCAATGGCGAATCCCTCACAAGTCAACTGCCACCACCTCATGGTCCAGAATCGAAGGCACCGCAACGCTCAGGTATTGGCCGGATTGCCCGGCAGGCAGAACCTTGTCGGCGGCGAGAAGCCGCACTCCCTTTGCCCGCGTCCCGTCGGGCAGCCTTAGCCGCACCTTCTGCTCTCCGACGGGAATCAACTCGCGAACCGGCCCCTTCATCATCATGGGATTCGTGAGATTGACGAGATGAACCGTCACCGATTGCCTCTGCTGCCAGACGGTCACGTCGAGCACCCCCGGGCCGGCCACGGTGACGGGCGGCTCCTCGTCCGTTGCCCAGGTCACGGCGTTGCGCAGCAGGTGAAAATGGTCCACCGAAAGCACTTCCCAGAACGTCCGGTCGATGTCCCAGGGGAAATAGACCACTCGCCCACGGCCCAACTCCCGCAAAAACACCTGCGGCACGTCGGTCTTCAGCACGCGGGGGTAGACCTTCTCCATCGGGAGGTCGGGATACGAAGGGATGAGCGTGAGCGGCGGGTTGGGGAATGGTTGGGTGGCTGCCACTTCGACGCGGCGCACGCCGTTGATGATGCGGGGCGCGTCCTCCAGGCCGGCCAGGAGCGGATGCCGCTTGCCGGTGGCCGGGTCGGTTTCCAGGCGGAGATACGAATTCTGCATCGGGCCTTCGGTGCGGCCCTTGAGCGTGACCCCGAAGAGATCCGCCAGTCCGAACTCCGTCCGTCTCACGCCCCACTCGTCGCAGAGACTGGTCTCGTGAGTGGCGACGAGGCTCCCGCCGCGATTGACGAACTGGCGAAGTTGCCGGCATTGCGCGTCCGAGAGCGCAACGGTATTCGGCAGGATAAGCGTCTTCAGCGGCCCGAGGTGCCCGCCGTCGAGCAGGCGGTCGTGTACCATCTCGAAGGGAATCCGCGCTTCGATGAGCGCCTGATACCAGCCGAGCGTGTGGTCCTCGACCCTCGCGCCGTGAAACCACGCGGTCTGCTGCGAATAGACCAATCCGACCCGGACGAGCGGACGCTCGTTGCGGAGATACTTCTCCCACGCGGCGTAGCGGCGGTAGAGGTCTTCCACCGGCTTGAGCCACCGCTTGTCGTGCAGCACGCCAGAGAACTTCGTGAACCAGGGACGCAGCCCGTTGGCCACTCCGTCGGCCACCCACAAGCGGATCTCCGCCTCGCTCTGGACGGAATCCTTCCAGCGGTACGGCTCCTCGACGCCGACGCTGAAGATGCCGACGATGGGCTTGCGGCCCATGGTCGCGCGGAATTCCTTCCCGTTCTTGCCGTTGGCCCACGGCGCCGTGAGCCCGCGGCGGGCCTGCCGGTCGGCGATCAGCGTGGGCGCAATCTCGCCGATGCGCTGCATGTCGAGCGAGCTGGTCGCGCCGCCGCCGGTGTTCGGGATGACGCAGGAGTCGGGATTGAT
>CAYGZI010000284.1:0-7503 GCA_964354245.1 uncultured Planctomycetaceae bacterium | reverse complement strand
TTGGGTAAGAGCTTTTCTCTAGCCCAGGCGTTTACGCCTGGGTCGCCAAACGCCAGAATACGCTCGTTTCCGCCCCTTTAGGGGCGGGCTGAAGCCCGGGGGATGAATATGGGCTGACCGCCGGGTTCCCAGGCATGAATGCCTAGGCTGCGCCCCCGTGTTGATCCGACGCAAATCCTGACCCGCAGGACTACCCCGCGATGCGCCACGCGACTTCGCTATTCACTATTCAAGCTCTGACCCCAAACCGGACCAAACCGGACCCGACAGGTCTACGCGGGGCGGCTCGACGGAATCTCCACCACCTGGGCAAGCCCGATTGCCGATCCAAACGGCAACGTCTACTTCGCCAATGCCGGAAAGAGCTTCGTGGTGAAGGCCGGGCCGCAGTTCCAACTGCTGGCCACCAGCGACCTGGGCGACGGCAACCACGCCTCGCCCGCCGTCTCCGACGGAAGCATGTTCCTGGTGGGCATGAAGCAGGTCTATTGCATCCGGCGGCGGTGACGGGACACTGGGACCGAGCGTGAGTAGCTCTACAGCAACGTGGGGCCGGCTCTGCCGGCCGTCTACTGGCTGGCAGACCCGGCCGCTATACTGGCCGGCAGAGCCGGCCGTACACGCTGGCTTGCCAAGCCCAATCCAAAGGAGAACGACCATGACCTGCAAAGTGAATCGACGAGGCTTCTTGACCAGCGCTGCGTGCGGAACTGCGGGCTGGCTGATTCTGCAGAATAGCCGCTCTGCCTGGAGCTACCAAGCCAACGAGAAGCTGGGCATCGCCGTCGTGGGCATCGGCGCGCGGGGGTCGTATCACGTGGGCGCTGTTCCCAGGATCGGCCAGAACCTGGTCGCCATCTGCGACGCGGACCGGAGGCGCCTGGCCGACGTGCTCAAGCGGTCTCCCGGCGCGAGGGAATTCCAGGACTTCCGCAAGATGCTCGACGAAATGGACCGCAAGCTCGACGCCCTGATCGTGGCCACGCCCGAGCACACCCATGCCGTGATCGCCGCCCGGGCCATGAAGCGGGGCAAGCACGTCTACGTCGAGAAGCCGTTGGCCCACGACGTGACCGAGGCCCGCACCCTGCGGCACATCGCCAAGGAGCGCAAGGTGGCCACGCAGCAGGGCAACCAGGGCATGGCCACCGACTCCTTCCGCCGCACGTTGGAATTGATCCAGGACGGGGCCATAGGCGAGCTTCGCGAGGCCCACGTGTGGTACGTCTTCGGCGGCTCCGGCCCGATGCAGCGGCCCAAGGACACGCCGCCCGTGCCGCCCGGTCTCGACTGGGACCTCTTTCTGGGCCCGGCCCCGTTCCGCCCGTACCATCCCAGATACGCACAAGGCTGGGGCGGCTGGCGGGAGTACAGCACGGCCTGCCTTGGGGGCGGCGGGTCGCACTCGATCAACGTGGCGTTCAAGGCCCTCAACTTGCGGGCGCTCTGGGATGGCGGAGACGTGCGGGGCAGAATCCGCGTGGAGGTCGAGATCGGCGAGCAATGCCCGGAGAACTTCCCGCGAGTGGAGGTCTTGCACTTCGATATCCCCGCGCGGGGATCGCTCCCGCCGGCGCGGATCCATTGGTACAACGCCCCGGAGGCGGAGCTACAGCGCCTGGGCATCTGGCAGAAGCTGGAGAAGATCGCGGGCCGGCCGCTGGAATGGAAGGATGGTAGCTGGACGCCGCGGTCCGGCACCCTCTTGGTAGGCTCCAAGGGCGTGGTCCACACCAACGCCCACAATTCGGTCTGTGCGCTTTTGCCCGAGAAGGATTTCCCCAACGCGGGCGGATCGCCGCGGCGGTTCCCGCACGTGCGCGGCCACGAGCCGGAGTGGGTCGCGGCCTGCAAGGGCGGGCCGGCGCCCTTGTCGAACTTCGAGCACTCGGGCCCGGCGATCGAGATGCTGCTCTTGGGCAACGTTGCCACGCTGGTCGGCAAGACGATTGAGTTCGATCCGGTGGCGTGCAAGATCGCGGGCGACGACGAGGCAGACCGCGCGCTGCGGCCGCCGCACCGGGAGGGTTGGACGCTGTGAGCAGAGTAGGGCCGACTGCGCCGGCCCAAGGGCAGCGACTCGATCGTCGTCCCGAGGGTTACGCCCCAGCCGCCAGTGCATCGCTTCCCGCCCGTCACCGCCGGGTTATGACTGGTCTATCTGACTTCGCGGTCAAGCGTGTATAATGGATTGAAGGAATCGAGCGTCTGGTCTTTGAGCACCAAGAGCTTTTCGTGCAGAGGTATCATGAGTACCACAACCGTTAGTCCTGTCTTGTTGACCGAGCCGGCTGCACTTCGCGCGTGGGTTGAGGGGCGCACGGTCTTCCTGGAGTTGACCGACGGGCGGATCGTGGGCTTCCCGGCGAACCGTTTCAAACGGCTCAAAGAGGCATCGGACGACATGCTCCGGAAGGTGAAGCTTGAGTTGCACGGCTACGCACTAAGGTGGGAGGAACTCGATGAGGACCTCACCGTCCCCGGCGTCGTCGCCGGGCGTTTTCAGCTTCCGCCGGAGCCCGCGACCTGACCAGATCGAAGCCGGATGAAACGGCAGGACGCTGTGATACAGGAACGTCAGCTCGTCCTAAAGACACACCCGACCCGCGGATGGGGTCAGGCCGTGATTAGTGATTAGCGGAGATCGCGGGGGAATTGCTAATCACTAATCACGGCCTGACCCCATTTAGCCGCGGAGGGCCCAGCGGAACAGTTCGGCGAGCTTGGGGGCCTTGCCCTGGGCCAGGAAGCCGATGCGAAAGATGCGGGCCGCAGCCAGGACGATCAGCAGCGTAGTGGCCAAGAGCACGACGACGCCCAGCGCGGCCTGCCACCAGGGCACTGCGCCGGTGGCCGCGATGCGAAGCACCATCATGAGCGGCGTGGCCGGCGGGAAGAACGACATCCACGTGGCCAGCCCTCCCATCGGCTCGCGGATCGCCTGGAACCAGATAAAGAGCGGAAACATCATCACCAGCCAGACCGGCAGCAACATGCTCTGGGCCTCTTTGAGTTGGTTGACGGCCGCGCCGATGGCCATGAAGAGCGAGCCGAAGAGCATCACGGCCAGGACCTGGTAGACGAGGAACCAGGGGATGACCCGCAGCGGCACCAGGTGCAGCGCGTCGAAGTGCCACGCCAGCCCGACCGCGCCGAGCCCGTAGACCAGGACCACGGTGAGCGACCCGCCCACGCCGCCCAGGAGCTTGCCGACCATGAGTTGGAAGGTGCTGACGGAGCCGAGGAGGACCTCGGCGATCCGCTGGCTTTTCTCCTCGAGGACGCTTTCGAGCATGGGCTGGGCGGTCAGGAAGATCACCATCCACATGAGCATCATTGCCCCGAAGGGGACGAAGATGGTCGTCTGGACGCTGGCCTCTTGAGGCGCGGTGATCTGGCCGGCGCGGGTCCGCTCGATCAGGCCCAGGGCATCGAGAACCACCGGGGCCGTGGCGCGGCTGACGAGTTGCGGATCGAGCTTGGCCTCTGCCAATCGCCGGGTGCGCACGGCATCGGCGATCGCCTGCTGAAGCCAGTTCCTCTCTTCGGCCACGGCGGCGTTTTCCGCGTAGAACGCCGCCTTGGCCGCCTGGCCGCTGGCGGGAAGCGCAACGATCCCGGCGGGAACCTCCAGGAACGCGTCGATCTCGCGCCGCCGGATCCGCTCTGAGAGCTGCAGTCGCGTCTCGTCGGTCACGGGGCCGGGAGGGCCTGCCTCCAGCACGTACCGCGGCTTGATCTGCTTGCCGGTGCCCAGATCGAAGATCTCGTTCTGGTTTCGGGCCTCGGCGGCCTTGAGCAGGGCGTCGAAGAGCACGCCCGTGCCGTCCACGACCACGATCTTCTTCTGGGTTGGTCCCCCGCGCCCTTCAAGCATCTTCTGAACGGCAATCCCGCCGAACATCAAGATCGGCATCAAGGCCAGCGCGATCAGGAAGGCCTTGGTGCCCACGATCGCCCGGTATTCGCGCACGGCGATGATCCACACCTTACGCATCGTGTGCCTTCCCGGCCGGCAGGGCCTCGGCGCCGGCGATCCGCAGGAAGATGTCGTGAAGCGACGGCTGGGCGACCTCGAACCGCTCGACCCGCGTGCGCCGGGCCAATTCCTGGAGGATGACCTGCGGGTCGGCCTGCGGCTCGATCCGCAGCTCGCTGTAGCGGCCGTAGTCGTTCACGCGGAGCACGCCGGGGAGATTCTCGAAGCACGCGTTGCCGTTGCCGGCCCGCACGCGGATCGTGTCCTGGCCGTATTGGGCCTGGATGGCCTCCAGGGTGCCGTCGAGGACCTTGCGCCCGCGGCAGATCATGAAGATCGTGTCGCACATCCGCTCGGCGATGTCCATGTCGTGGGTGGAGAAGATCACGGTGGTGCCGCTGCGGTGCAGGGCGAGCACGGCGTCTTTGAGCACCTCCATGTTGAGCGGATCCAGCCCGGTGAAGGGCTCGTCGAGGATCAAGAGCTTGGGCCGGGCCACGACCGCGGCGATGAACTGCACCTTCTGGGCCATGCCCTTGGAGAGGGCCTCGGCCTTTTGGCTGGCCCAAGGCGCAAGATCGAAGCGCTGGAGCCATTGGTCGATCTCGGCGCGGCAGTTGCGGAAGCCCTTGAGCCGGGCGTAGTAGGCCAAGAGGTCGCGGACCCGCATCCGCTTGTACAGCCCGCGTTCCTCGGGCAGATAGCCGACGCGGTCGTCGGCGACGCCGGAGCGGTCGCGGCCCAGCACGGTAATGCGGCCGCTCTCGGGGTAGAGAATGCGCAGGATCATGCGGAGGGTGGTCGTCTTTCCGGAGCCGTTGGGGCCGATGAAGCCGTAGACGGTGCCTTCGGGGACGGCCAGATCGAGATGATCCACGGCGACGTGGCTGCCGAAGCGCTTGGTGACGCCTTCGAGTTGGACGGAGTTCATAGTGGCAGTATCGCAGTTGGCCGGGCCGCGCAACAGGTACGAATCACGAAAACACGAAAGGACGAAAACGCGAAAGAAGGAGAGGGGCCAACTGGATGGTGTGAGGATGCCTTGCGGACCTTATCCTTTCTCTCCTCAAGTTCTCATTCGTGCTTTCGCCCTTTCGTGTTTTCGTGATTGCTCTCTCCAGGCCCTTGGGGATTAGTTCGCTCGCCGGATGCCGGTATTGCCGCGGACACGGGGTTACCCCCTCGATAGAGGCCGTCCGGACAGGAATCGGGCGATTCGCCCAGGAGGGCAGATGACCCCCTGACCAGTGGGAACGCGCACCGGCCGCACAAAGCAGATCCGGGTTGCCGTCGCTCACCGCACGATGTACCCACCATTGGGGGCCCGCTCGTCGGTGACGATAAGCCCGGCAGAGAAGTCCAGGCGGAAGACCGAGTCCGAGACGTCCGGCTTGAGGTCCCATTGCACGAATCGGAACTCGTGGCGACTCATCATCTTAGGCTTTCTTCCTGCGCCGCCCCACTGGTAGCTTGCCCGGGTCGGGAGCCATATTCCGGGTGTGACTTCGGCGAGGTCCTCCACCTCATACACGCCGTACTCGTGCCACTCCTCGCCGGGTCCACATTGGACCGAGATCGACTGCCGCACCAGGGCAAAGCCCCTCTTCGGATCGGTCAACAGTTGCACTTTGGCAGACCACCCCTTGGGGCTTTCCCATGGGAACGGCCCCACTTCCACGCGAAGAACGGATCGCCCCTTCCAGTCGACGTTGCCCAGGATCTTCGTGGGGTTTTTCGAGATGTACCGGCTCCAAGGCTCGAAGTCGTGGTGGGTCAGGAATGTCCGTGGGTGGGCGCCGTGGCCATCAAAGGCGTAATGCCACTGGTCGGACGACCGCCCGCGGCTCCATTTTCTGCCCGGGGAGCCGTTGAGGGAGCGCATTTCGTGCCCGTCGTAAACCGCGACCTCAAGCGACTCTCCGGTCTTCCCGTCCGGGGTTGTCCTGCGGACCAGACGCTCCTTGCGTACCCGGCATCCGGGTTTTGTCTCACTCTTCAGGTCGGTGTCGATCGTCCAGATCTCCTTGGCGGAAGTGGTGCTCTTGTCCCCCGTAAACAGTTGTCCCTTGACTTCGGCCTTCACCGAGAAGGTCTTCAGGGCGGCCTCTCGCTGCTGCAACCCTCGGCGCAGCTTCTCCAACGTGACGGGCGCGTCCTCCCCGAGGACCGGCTGGACCGACCAGGGCAGAACCAGAAACGCCACGCCCAGGGCGCCCATCCTCGTCAGAAGCGACAGACGACGAACGAATCGGCCTTCAAGAATCATGTGTGCTCTCCTCGTTCAAGAGCCCCGCCAGACCAGAAGCACTTGCCGCGTCGATCACGGCACGACGTGGCCCTCACCGGGAAACCGCTCGTCGGTGACCCACAGCCCGGGACCGAAGTCCAGGCGGAAGACGGAGTCCGAGACGTCCGGCTTGAGGTCCCAAGCGGAGAAACGGAACTCATCGCGGGACGTAACGTTGGGCTTTCTCCCCGCGCCGCCCGCCTCGTATCTTGCCCGGGTCGGGAGCCAGATTCCGGGAGTGACTTCGGCGAGGTCCTCCACCTCGTACACGGCGAACTCGTGCCACTCCTCGCCAGGTGCACATTGGACCGAGATGGACTGCCGCACCAGGGCGAAGCCCCGCTTGGGATCGGTCAACAGTTGCACCTTCCCAGACCACCCCTTGGCGCTCTTCGACGGGAACGGCCCCACTTCCACGCGAAGAACCGATCGCCCCTTCCAATCTACGTTGCCCACGATCTTCGTAGGGTTCTTGGAGACGAACCGGCTCCAAGGCTCGTAGTCGTAATGCGTCAGAAAGCTCCGCGGCTCAGCACTGTGGCCATCGAAGGCGCAATACCACTTGTCGGACGACTCCCCGCGGCTCCATTTCCCGTCGCCGGAGCCGTGGAGTGAGCGCGTTTCGTGGCCGTCATAGGCCGCGACCGTAAGCCCCTCTTCGGTCTCCCCGCCAGCGGGCGTCCTGCGGACCAGACGCTCCTTGCGCACCCGGCATCCGGGTTTTGTCTCGCTGCTGAGGTCGTTGTTGATCGTCCAGAACTCCCGGCCGGAAGTGGTGGCCCTGTCGCCGGCGAACAACTGCCCCTTGATCTCGGCCTTCACCGAGAACGTCTTGAGGGCGGCCTCCCGCTGCTTCAACCCTTGTCGCAACTTCTCCAAAGTGAGAGACGCCTCCTCCCCGATGACCGGCCGCACCGACCAAGGCAAGACCAGCATCGCCGCGCCCAGGATGCCCATCCTCGTCAGGAGCGACAAGCGGTGGAAGAATCGGCCTTCGAGGATCATGTGGACTCTCCTCTTCAGAAACCCCGCGTAGCCAAAACCACTTGCGGCGAAGGGCACCAGAGGCCGCACGCTCCACAGGAACTCCGCGGTCCCGAAGACGGCCTTCGACATGATCGACGACTCGCCGGTTGGCACCAAGGCCGACCTCGTCGCCGCAATGGAAGCCGTCCAAGGCGTCCACGTGAGCGAAGTCTTCCTCCGCCATTCCGTCGAGCTCGTCCGTCGCACGCGC
>CAYGZI010000283.1:0-7542 GCA_964354245.1 uncultured Planctomycetaceae bacterium | reverse complement strand
CGCCACCCTCCACCCCCCACCTACCACATGCCACCTACCACATGCCACCTACCACCTACCGAACCCTCGCTTTCCTCCTGGCCCTCGCGCTCGTGCCGCCGGGTGATACCCCCGCCCAGACCTTTCGCCGCGCTGGGACTGAGTTCAACGCCGTGCGCACCGTGACCGTGCCGCCGGGCAAACAGTACTCGATCGTCGTCACCCAGTTCTTCCATCACGGGCAGATCCGCGAGGACGGGCGCAACGTCGCCGTGGCAACGGCCAAGGGCCAGAAGCTCGTCCCCTCCCGGGTCTTGCAGCTCGGGCCGGGGGACTATTGCCGGCTGGCCTTCCAGACTGTGCAGGGCCAGAGCGCCTACGAGGTCTTCTACGGCGGCGAGCCGCCCGCCCCGGACGCACTTCCGGCCTGGACGAGCCAGGATGGGCTGCTCCTGGAGACCCGCCAATTCACCAGCGGCAACCTGAACGACTTCCAGGCCGTGCGTGAGGCATTCAACAGCGCCAAGCCGATCGGGGCCGACTACGTAGACGCCGTGCAGCATTCGCACAACCCCTTTGCGCTGGTGCCCGCCCCGTTCTTCAGCCGCTACAGCGGTCACCTGCGGATCTCGACCCAGGCGACCTACGGCTTCCTGACCTCCAGCCAGGATTGCAGCTTCCTGTTGATCGACGACAGGGTGGTCGTCGAGGCCCCCGGCATGCACGGCCCCGCCCACCAGGCACTGCGCGGCAGCCGCAAGGACATCCAGCTCTCGCCCGGGTCGCACAAGTTCGAGTACTATCATGCCGCGGCCGGGCCGAAGGCCGTGATGGTGGCCGCCTGGGAGGTCAATCCGCCGGACATCAAGCCGCAGCCCAAGGCCATCCCCCCGGACCTGTTCCACGCAGAGATGATCGGGCGCGAGCCCGCCGGGCCGGTGAGCACGCGGGCCGAGAAGTCCGCCCCCGATTTCCTGATTGACATTGCCGGGAGCGTGCCGCTGCCGGACAACGACATTCCTTTGGTCGGCGTCCGCTTCGCCGACACCTCGCCCAGGTCGCTGGCCGCCTCGGCCAAGCGCGAGTGGGACTTCGGCGACGGCCAGACCAGCCAGCAGGCCAATCCGGACCACGTCTATCTCCACCCCGGCCTGTACACGGTGAAGCTCGTGCTCCGCCGGTCGGGCAGGCCGCTGGAGATGACCAATCGCATTTACGTGAATCAGCCCGCGGTCACGGACCCGGCCAAGCTCCACAAGCTGGACGACTACCTGCCGATCCTGGCCCAATACGACCCGGCGACGCTGGACGCGGCGGCCCTGCGGCAACTGGTGCTGGCGTACCAGTGGAAGGCCGAGCAGCTCCTGGCCCCGCCCGAAGCCAAGCCCGCCGCGGATTCCACCCCCGACGACCAACTCACCCCGGCCCAACTGGACAAGCTCCGGGCACAGGCCGCCGCCCGAAAGGCCGAAGCGCAGAAGCACTTTGCCGCTGCGGTGGCGGCGGGCAAGGTGGCTTTCATTGCCGACTCGGCGGCCAAAGGGGACGAGGACCTCGTGCGGCTGGCCCGGCTGATCGGCCCCATGGCCCGCGATCAGCTTGGCGACTCTTCCGTGGCCGGTTTGATCTGGCTGGGGGCGTCCAAGCGGATCGCCGCGGATGAAGCCAAGGCGGAGTGTCTGACCCATGCCGCGGACGTGGCGATCAATGACCTGGCCACCCCGGAGGCAGCCAAAGCGGCCAAGGGCTATCTCGACGAAGCGACAAAGCAGCTTGGCACAGGCGCCGCAAAGCCCGGCCCCGCGGCCAGCCGGCTCAAGCGGGTCTGGGGCGACTACTTCGCCCTGGTGGGCGACGGCAAATCGGCCCGCAAGGCATACACCGAGGCCGAATCGCTCGTGGACTCCCGGCGCACCAACGCCGAGCGCACGGCCTGGGCCGGCGCCCACGGCCGCTCCACCGAGCAGTTCATCCGCACCGGCGAGCTGGAGCGGGCCGCAGCCCAGATCCGGCAGTGGCAGGACGAGTTCCCGGGCGACAAGACCACGGGCTACGTGACGCTCCTCTATGCCCGCTACTGGGCTACACGCGAGAAGTATCCCCAGGCCATCGCCCTGGCCGGACAACTGGCAGCCGTCAATAGCGACTCCTCCTACGTGGATCAGATCCAGGTGCTGGCCGCGGATTGCCATTTGGAGATGGGGGCGACCGACCAGGCGATCAAGACCCTCCAGTCGCTCTTGAAGGACCAGCCCGGCAGCCCGATGGTCCCCGAAATCAAGAAGCGGATCGCCGAGCTCCAGGCCGACCAGGCGGCCGGCGCAAAGAAACCAAAGCGACCGGCACGCCCCGCCGACAAATAACCGGACTACGCCGATTTAGCCGCCGCGCTTGCGCGGCGCTTCATAGGAGAACCATCGATGCGAATCATCTCAGCGCGGCGTGACCGCAACCGGGTCGGAAATACGAAATACGAAACTCGAAATACGAAACAAATCGAAAGCTCCAAATACGAATGCTCCAAAACGCTCCAACGTTTTGGATTTTGGTTTTCATTCATTCGTATTTGTTTCGGATTTCGGATTTCGGATTTCGGATTTGGGATTCTCTGCCTCGTCCTGGCCCTTCTCGCCTGCGCCGCCCCGCCGGCCGCGTCGGCCGCGAAGGTAACGGTCGACATCAAGAACGCCCAGAACGTCACCTTTGTCGGCGCCTTCCATCGCTGGGACCAGGACGGCAATCTCCGCAAGAAGGTCAACCCCAAGGCCAAGATCGACGCCCCGGAAGTGGACTACACCGCCCAAAAGGAAAGCACCACCCAATGGGTCTTCAAGGACCTCCCCGCCGGCAAGTACGACCTCGTGATCCTGGCCGACCCGCGGGTCCGCATCGAGGGCTTCGAGTTCGCCCCCGTGCTGGAGTTCGATCCCTTCTACCCCGGCACTGCGACCGTCGAGGAAGAGGCCCGCGAGGCGATCGTCGATCACGTCAAGAAGTCGCCCCAATACGAGAACAAGGTCGAGCCGCTCTACCTGGGCCAGGGCAAGGGCGAGAACCAGCCGGTCCGCGTGCTGATGATGCTCATCCGCGACAAAGTGACCAGCTACGAGGGCGATTTCCCCGGCGCGGCCACCATGCGCTTCGAGATCTGGCAGTATTCGTGGAACTACGGCGGCTGGGCCAAGGACCGCCGCACCCGGGTCATGCACCGCGTGATCCTGCACCGCGACGAGCTCCGCAAATGGACCTGGCTCTGGGACCCCAAGCTCGGCGCCGTCGAGGTCAAGAAGGCGCCGCTAACGATCGAGTACGAGATGCCCGGCACTTCCGCGGAGAAGAAGCTCAAAGGGCTCTATCCGTACTGAATTCCTCAGTAGTACGCAGAGGACAGGTGGCAGAGCCGGGCCGTGTCGGCCCGGCAGAGTCGGGACTTGGCGGAGTCTGCCGCGTGGCATGTTCTCACGACGCGAAGTGTCGGGTGAGCATGTCCCCGCTGCCCAGGCCCGCCCCGTGCGCGGCTCCGCCGCGTGACGCCGCGCCACCCGGCCGTCCTTGTTCAATTGCGACACGATCGCAGGTCGCGAGCTACCGACCTCAGGTCGGTAGCCGTCTTGTGTGGATCTGGCAGTCGCCCGCCTTCCAGGCAAGCGATAGCAACGAACAGGACAACCTGGCCTGTTGCGACGTGCCTGTCAGCTTCTTCCTGGCGGTTACGGGGTGGTATTCCCCGTGCAGTTCTCGTCATTAACTCGTCAAGATCACCGCCGGAAAGGGGCCAGGCTGAGCCGATTCGCTGGTGTCGAGAACGCAGCCCCCCTAACGTCGCGCCAGAATCCACGTAATCGGCTGTCTCCTCGAACCTGCCAGCTATCTCAAGGTACTTGTCATTTCGCGTATCTCGCGTCGAGTTTCCGCGCCTGATGCCCGAAACGATGAAAACCCCCACGATCACTGCCACCCCGATCCAGAGCAACGGCGTCAGCGGGGCTGGCTTACCAGTTCTATCCCGGGAGACTCTTGAAGAGGATGGTGTTGCACCCGTGGGAACATCGTGCTGACGAACGCCACACTCGGGGCACATTTCCGCAACCGACGCGATTGGCTGCGCACAGTAGTGGCAATACTTCGTGTTCCAATTTGGCAAACGCGGTGCGGCTTCTTCCATTTCCTTGGGCGGAGACGGATGGCCGGTCACGTGTACTACTGCGGCTCCCGGCATTTCGAACCAGTGACCGCAGTGCGGGCAGGGACGAATCTGCCCGGTAAGTTCTGGGCTCCACACGATCAGCTCTCCGCATTCGGGACATCTGACGTTTCCCCCGACCGTCGGCGGTTCAGTGTACGCGGAACGCGAATCAAGTGCATGGGATACCAACTGCTCCATGGCGGAGTCATCCGCCGGCGTTCTTGGTGGTCGTGTCGTCTCGCTTCGCGGGACCGCCACGTCGGCTCCGCACTTCGGACACGGAAAGACCTTCCCGACTTGGCGAGGGGTCGCCTTGAGCCGTGCCCCGCACTTCATGCACTGAAACCTTGTATGCGCCTCGTCACTCATCGCGCTACCCCCGGTACACGTCCAAGCGTCTGAACGGATCGGACGCCCTGAGTCGTTCAGAGTCCGCGCAAGCCCGTGGCACGCCCGTCTCGAAATCCCTCATATCCTCCCAGACGAGGCGAGTCAAGCCCCCCTATCCAACGTGGGGTCCGAAATCGCCGGAATCGAAACGGCGCCGCACCTAGTTCTTACAGACCGAGCAGTCGGACCGACGTACTACCTGCGACCCTGTCCCGATTCCCCCCGCGATCCAGAAGTCATGGCTTCCGAATCGAAGTCTTCGGCTTCTTGCCACTCGGCCGATCTGCGGCGGGTTGTGCCTCGCGTCGTCGATCTCGCTCTTGAAGATGACGGAACTAGCCGCGAAGTCCCCGGAACTTGCGGACCGGGGATTCGCGGGCCGCGCGAACTGTCTCCACGTCTTCGTCGCGAAGTGCCATGTTCGTTGGCGTCTCCTGAGTGGGCCGTAGGGTGGGACGCTCGCTCATTCACCGTCGCCCCAACTTATACCAAAACACCCAGCTTCGCTACAATACTAAAAGGACACCAGGCACAAAGGACACGAAGGAACAAAGGCGTTTCACGCAAAGGCGCAAAGGCGCGAAGGGCGAGGAAGGAAGAGCGGGATCGCAGGGTCCGTCATTCGATCAATGGACCCCGTTGCTTTCCTCCGCGGCTCTGCGACTCTGCGGTCCCGGGCAGTCTCTTGCCTTGCTCCACTGTTGTTCGAAGCCTGTCTTCTGTCTCCTCTCTCCTTGCTTCGTGTCTTTGTGCCTTTGTGGTTGCTTTCGCTTCAGGCCGCGGTCACTTGGCGTCCTGGATCAGCTTGCCCGCCACCTTGTCGATGAAGGCGAGGCACTTGGCCAAATCCGGCCGCGTTTCGCCGTGTTGCTCGTACTCGATGCCGAAGACGGGTTTGGCCTTCTGCCGGTAGACCTCCCGGAGCACGCCTTCGACGTTCCCCTTGCCCGCGCCCCAGGGCACGTCCGGGGCATCGACCTTGCCGACCTCGGTGATGTCCTTCAGGTGGAAGCTGACGAGCCGGCCTTCGAGCTTCTTGACGCACTCGACGGGGTCGAGCCCGGAGCGGACCCAGTGGCCCGTGTCGGCCGAGGCCCCGAGCCGCTTGGTCCGGCCTTTGGTGGCCTTGACGACCGTCTCGGGGTCCCAGTAGACGGAGCTTGGCTTGGGATGGTTGTGGATGGCGACGCAGATTTCATATTCGTCGCAGAGCCGGGCCACCAGGTCCATGGCCGCAAGCGGCGGCTCGGCGACGAAGTACTCGACGCCCAGCTTCTTGGCCCACTCGAACTTCTTGCGGCAGACGTCCTCCTTGTTGGGCATCTCGGCCATGTAGCAGCCCACGAGCTTCATGCCCGTGTCGGCCAGGCGTCTCTTGACTTGCTCGCAGACGGCGGCCGACATCGTCTCGTTGGTCTGTCCGTCCTCCTTCTCCTTGCTGACCGGCTGCCAGGAGAAGCCCTCGACGAGCTTCAGTCCCAGCGAGGCGGTCCGCTGGAGGGCCTCGTAGAAGGTGAACTGGTTGAAGGTGTAGGCGCAGCAGGCCACGCGCCAGCCGAGCTTCTCGGCCACCGGAGCGCCGTTGGCGTACTCGGCGGCCCACAGGCTCGGCATCCCCATGCTCGCCAGTCCCGCGCCGGCGCCTGCGGCACCGGACAATTTGAGGAAGTCGCGACGGTCGAATCTCATCTTCATGGCATGTCTCCCTTTCGTGTTTTCGTCCTTTCCGGCTTTCGTGATCTCCCCCTTGCTTTGCCCCGGTCTCTTGTGTTGCCCACCATTATACGTGCCCAATCTCACCGCAACAACACTCTGCCTCTTGACCCGTCACGGCCGGCGTTCTAGCATACGCGGCAGTAGTCTTTCTCTCCCATACCCAGGGATTCTTCGTGCTTTCGATCTTTCGCGTTTTCGCGGTCTCCCCGCTCCGACAAGCTTCAGGAACGAAACCATGAATCGAGTCTTCTCGGTGGCGTTGATCTGCGGGCTGCTCCAGGCCGGCGAGAGACTCCCGGCCGCCGAGTACGCGGTCACAGAGAACGACCAACAGATCGAGATCGTCACGCCGCAACTGGAGGCCGTGGTCCACAAGAAGGGCTACGTGACCGGGGTTGCCGCGCAATCGTTCCTCGATAAGAAGACCGGATTGCGCGACGCCGGCTTCGGCCTGGACATCGTCGATTGGATCATGGAGCCCGGCAGTGACGAAGCCTACCGCGATAAGCTCGAGCGGGAGCTGGTCTACCACTTCGGCAACTCCTACCACGGCAATATCCCCAAGCGGTCCATCGAAGGCCCGCAGATCTGCACCCAGGCCCGGGAGCTCCACCCGGTCGTCATTCGCGGCAAGGACTTCGTCGCGGTGCGGCAGGACTACAAGTACCGCACGGCGGCGCCGGGCAAGAAGACCGGCTCGACGTGGACGCAGTTGCTCGTCTTCCCGGTCGGCAAGCGGTACTTCGTCTCGATGGACAAGATCGACGCGGTGAACTCCAGCGACGCGATGTTCCTGCGGATCGACATGCCCGGCCACATCAAGCACAACCGCGGCGACACCTTCAGCCAAATCTACTTGAGCTACGTCGGCACGCTGCCCGCGGAGCGGTTCTTCGCGGACTTTCCGCCGGACGGCAAGTATCTCTACCGCCGCGGAAAAGGGGACAGGTCCAATTTGTGCGAAGCACCCGGAGGGCGGGCACCAGCCGAAGGCTGGTCGCGGCAAATTGGACCTGTCCCCTTTTCCCCGGGGGACAAGCCGCCGGACCGCTTCATCCGTGCCTACCAGTTGCGCGACCCCAAGACCGGCAAGACCGGGCCGTGGCTGGCGGGGATGACGCTCGATCCGTCGGTGGTGAGCGAGGCCTGGTGCCACCAGCGGGGCTACGTCTGCATGATCGAGGAGTTCGGCGGGCGCCCCATCAAGCCGGGCGGGTCGTTCAGCGCAGCCTTCATTGTCGGTTACTTCGACTCGATCGGGGAAATGAACG
>CAYGZI010000282.1:0-7592 GCA_964354245.1 uncultured Planctomycetaceae bacterium | reverse complement strand
CACCCACCAGTCATTCCCCTCCTTGTTGCCCCAAGGGCCGTGAACGCTTACCTCGATGTGGAGTGAAGGCCACCGTCCCTTACAGCCCAAGCCGGACTACGCTGCCTGCTCGTAGGTCCAGGTGTGGGCCAGGTCGGCTACCTTGGCCACCAGCGGAAGGTCCTCTCGGCCGAAGCTGGTCGTCTGCTTCCACTGGTCCCCGTCCTTGTACAGCCGGGAGATGGTGACGTTGTGGCGGGTGCCATTCTCGGTCTCGTTCTCCCAAATGGTGGCCTTGATCCTTCCGAGCCGGATCTCGTGGGCCGGTTTCTGTTTCTCTCCCTGCTTGGGCATGATCGGTGCTCCTTGTGTTGTTGAGTACATGGTCCTCTCTCGATACCCGCCCAAGCACCTGCTCGCGTTATGGTTGCCCCACCTGTCAGGGATTCCAGCGTGATGGACTACTTGACCATCATGTCGGGCCAGCGACCGTGATCATGGGGCTCTTTGCCGCATTTTGGTTCACGGGGGCCGGTGGACAGAGATCTTGGCTTGGCTCCTGACGAGAGAGTCCGCTTCACGGAGGACTTCGTTTGGCCTTTGGAGTCGGGCGATACCCGATGAAGTCGCCGCAGATCTTGCAGTGGGTTCGGATCATGCCGGCCGCTGGCGACTCGTCAACCCAATGCCGCGGATCGTTGTGAGGGTGGTCCCGCCGGACCGGCTGAATCTGCCAGACGACCTCGAAGAGGTACTTCAGCATGCATTCCGGTTTCGGGTCGATCAGCATGAGAACTTCGGCCTCCCACGCTGGGATACCCTGCCGAAGCTCTGCCAACTCCGTTGGAGAACGAGCACTCCCCAGGCCGCGGTCGTCGTCTTGGCGGTCCCGCCTGCCTGGACAACCTTGGACATTCCAGTTCACCACTAGAGACCTTTAACGGTTGTAATGACCCCTGGGATGGGGGGTGGTCGATACAAGAGCAAGCGATCCGCTCGTCGCTCGGTTACCGGGATGATGGAAAACCTGGTGGAAGCATGGGATGGATCGGCCGACCTCATTGGTTCACTCAGTCAGCTTCTTCTGTCAGCGCGCCGATCCATGAGCCAATGGCATGCTGACGAAAGTACGCGAGTTGTTGGATCTTGGCATCCTCGCAATCAGTCGGCAGCGAACAACGGGCCGTCACTTTCACCCATTTTGGGGGCCAGGGCGAACGGGTTGGCAGATTGCGATCGAGCGCCTCCACGATGTTAGGCGGTTTCCACCGGAGTGGGGATTCGCGTAGGTTCCGCGCCGCCTTGAATCCATGGGCGAGAATCGAACGAACATTACTCTGGAGGGGGAAGGCCGCGCGTTCATGAAGAGTGGCGCGCGATAGCTGCAGCCGTGTGCGAAATAACGCTTTGATCCTGCTGCCGTCAATTCGGAGTGAAACCCATGGATATTAGGTGCCTATTTGCGATTCTTTTGGCATGCTTCACAGCCTTGGCGGTGACTGGGGAGACAGGGGGTGCTGCGCAAGCCAGCGGTGCCGTACGTATTCAAGCCGCCGAGGTCCTTCAAAGGGCCCTGCGGGAGGCGAGCATGCCAGGGGTATCCCCCAAGAAACAGCGAGAAATCCTCGTCCAGGCAAGCCGTTGGGCCACGGCGAGGCTAGGTCCGGGCGCACTTGCAGCGCAGAGGTTGAACTCGGCCGTTCAACAGGCCGAAACCCCGCCGGGTGGGAGCCCGGAAGCGGGCGCCACGATGCTGCGGCGAGTCCTGACCGAAATAGAAAAGGACTTGAGTTTCCAACTCCGGGTCGAAGCCAAGCAGCCGACTGGCTTTCCGGCCCCCACGCCGGTCGGTGAGGTGGAGCTGAAGAACTACCCCGCGTATCGGAAAGCTCGGGCGGAAACGTCGCCCAACCTGGCGTTTTGGACCTTGTTTTCGCACATCAAGAAGAACGACATCGCGATGACCGCTCCTGTGGAGATGGGTTACACCTTCGGCCCGCTTTCGCAACCGAAGGAGCAGAATATGTCGTTTCTGTACGCGGAGTCGGTTTTAGGGAAGCCCGGGAAGGCGGGCTCTGTGGAGGTGCTCGACGTTCCACCGATGACCGTGGTCAGCACCGGCGTCCGGGGTGCACAGACCGTGCAGTCGGTGCTCGGCGCTCGGCGCAGGCTGGAGACTTGGCTGGAATCCAATCGGTCAACCTGGACGCCCGAGGGTCCGATGAGGACGATGGCCTATAACAGCCCGTTTGTACCGCGAGACCAGAACTACTTCGAGGTAGAGATCCCGATGCGTCACGTCGGTCAGAAGGTAGCGGACAGAACTGAGGAAAGGTAGCAGAAGGCGAGATTCCAGTTCCTTTGAAACCGATTTGCATCGGCCGCCGAACATAACTCTGTATAGGACAGCTTTTGCGGCGACATGAAAGCCGCGTAGAACCCACTTCAAGGAGTCTCGGATGAAACGCTTTGGTTACGGACTGGCTTTGGTTGCGTTGGCGCTGTTGTTTGTGTCCTCGGCGTACGCCGGGCACACGTGCTCGGCAGCGGCGGAGAAGCCGAAGGACATCGTGGACACAGCGGTGGCGGCCGGCAGCTTCAAGACGCTGGCTGCGGCCCTGGGTGCGGGAGGGCTCATTGAAACCCTCAGGGGTGATGGGCCATTCACGGTGTTCGCTCCGACGGATGATGCGTTCAAGAAGCTTCCGAAGGGAACCGTCGAGGACCTGCTCAAGCCGGAGAACAAGGCGAAGCTGGTGAAGATCCTAACGTACCATGTGGTTGCCGGAAAGGTCTTGGCTGCTGACGTCGTGAAGCTTTCGAAGGCCAAGACGGTGGAGGGCTCGGAGTTGACGATCTCCGTGAGGGGAGGCAAAGTCAAGGTCGACAACGCCAACGTTGTCAAGACCGACATCCATACTTCCAACGGCGTGATCCACGTGATTGACGCCGTGATTTTGCCCAAGTAAGCTGGAAGCTCCGCACTTGGGAGGGGGGCCTGAGTCGGCCCCCTTTCTCTTGCGCGTTGGCGCCTGGGGATTGAGGCGTGCATCAGACAGTGCTTGAGCGAATTGCGGCAGGCGATCCGGCCGCCGTGGACGAGTGCATCGACCGTTACGGCGCTCTGGTATGGTCGCTGGCCCGTCGCCATTTGAGGCAGTACGTCGATGCGGAAGATGCCGTACAGGAGATTTTCATCGAGATTTGGCGCAGCGCTGCCCGCTTCGACCCCGGGATTGCCTCCGAGGCCACGTTCATCACCATGATCTCTCGCCGGCGGCTGATCGACCGGCAACGCAAGCAGGCACGAACGATTGCCACGCAGTCCATGGTCGAGGAGCCCGCCGCGTGCTCGCGGACGCATGGCGACCACGTTGACATGGATGAGGATGCCCAGCGAGCACGCTTGTTCATGGGTAGGCTGCGAGCGGAGGAGCGGCGCGTTCTGGAGCTGGCCCTGCTGGAAGGCCTGAGCCAGAGCCAGATTGCCGAGGCGGCCGGTATGCCGTTGGGGACGGTCAAGACACACGCTCGGCGAGGTCTGATGCGTCTGCGCGAAATGCTGGAGGCCCACCACGACGCGACCGTACCGGGGGGTATTCGATGAGTCCGGCCCGGGAGTACCAAAGAAGACGCCTTTTGAGCCTGTTGGCAGAACGGGCCGTTTTCGGTCTGGAGGGCCGCAGGCAACGGGAGATCACGAACCTGATGGCCGCACTGCCGGACCTCGATGCGCAGTGCATGGATCGGACGGCCGCGGCGGTTGTACTTGCCGGATCCGCTGCGGGGCTAGAACCCCTGCCACCTCGGCTCCGTTCGGCCATTCGGCGCACCGCTTCTGAGTACCAGTCATGAGCGAAATCAATCAGATGTCGGCCAGTATCGTCCTTCACTCAGCGCGGGCCCTGGCGGGCTACGCGGCCAGCGAGCTTTTCGAATCACGGCCCGAGCTCAGGGAGAGCCTCGAACCCGGCACCTTCGGCAGGTGGCAGAACCTCCTGGTGCAGTGTTTGGAGGAGCTGGCTGCCGCGCTTGCTGTGAATCGACCGCATTGGTTCGTTGAGCACGTCCAGTGGATACAGGCGCTGCTTAAAGCAAGAGGTGTGCAGGCCGGTGCGCTCAAGTCGGGCTTGGACTGCCTGAGCAGGGTGCTCGTTGCGGAGCTTCCACCGGATTCAGCGACGGCAGCGGCCGGGGCGTGTCAACAAGCCCTACGCAGTCTCGAGCGTGAGACCGAAGTCTCGTCTACCCGGCCTCTTCCAGCGGACTCAGCCTACGGCCGCCTGGCGGGCACCTACCTGCTTGCGCTGCTGGACGGGGATGAATACCGAGCGACGCGACTGATCTTGGGTGCTGCGGAAGCCGGGCATCCGGTAGCCGACCTCTATCTGAAAGTGCTCTTGCCTGCGCAGGAGGAATCGGGCCGGATGTGGCAGGAGGATGAAATCAACGTGGCGGAAGAGCACTTTGCCACGGCGACCACGAAGCGGATCATGTCGCAGCTTCGCAGTCGTGCTCGCATGAGGGCGCCCAACGGCAAAACCCTGCTTGCCTCGGCCGTAGCAGGCAACCATCACGACGTAGGGCTCCAGGCGGTAGCGGACTTCTTTGAAATGGACGGCTGGCGCGCGATCCAGCTTGGCTCCGACGTCCCCGTCCGCGACTTGGTTGAGGCGGTTGAATTCTACCGGGCCGATCTGTTGGGATTGTCCGTCTCCCTGCGCACTCAGCTCGCAACACTCAGGCAGACGATCGAGGCCGTGCGCAGCGGCGAGCGCCGAGCGGCGGTGAAGATCCTCGTCGGGGGTCGGTCGCTGGCCGGGGCCAGCGATCTCGCCGCGGAGTTCGGGGCCGATGGCTACGCACCGGATCCAAGTGAGGCGGTGGCCCTGGGCAATGCCCTCGTGGGACTCGGCGAGGAAGGGCGAACCGGCGAGGAGGCACCAGGAAAGCCGGACAAGCCCGACGACTTGGGCGGACGCCACAAAAGCTGAGATACCAGCCAGGCCAGTGGGAGGCGCAATGGCTGACAAGAAGCTTGCGACAACCGGCGGGAAAATCGGAGGTATCCCGATGCTCCGCCTCAGCCTGCTCAGCGACCGGCCCCCGAAGACCGCAGGAGCGTTTGTCGTCTACTGGATGACAACGGCCCGGCGCGCGCGGTGGAGTTTCGCCGTTGAGCGAGCGGTCGGCTGGGCCAGGGAGTTGAAACGGCCGCTGGCGATCATCGAGGCTCTCCCCTGTGGCGGCCGTTGGGATTCCGATCGTCACCACCGCTTCGTCTTGCAGGGCATGCAAGAGAACGCCCGGCAGTTGGCAAACGCTCCAGCCCTGTACTATCCCTTCGTCGAGCAGCAGCCGGGCGAGTGCCGGAGGCTCTTTGCGGCAGTCTGCGATCAGGCTTGCGTGGTCGTGACCGACGATTACCCGATTGCACTGCCCGCAGTGAAAACGGTGACCGCGGACGTGCCCGCCCGCGTCGAGAAGATCGATGGCAGCGGGTTGCTGCCTTTGCGGGCAGCGGATCGGGCGTTTCCGACGGCGTATGCATTCCGGCGATTCCTTCAGCGCACCCTGCGAGAGCATCTGCTCGATGCGCCCAAGGCCGATCCCTTCGCGCGAGTTGAGGTTCCGCGGCTGACGTGCCTGCCCACCGCGATCATGCGGCGTTGGCCGGCGGCCTCGCCTCGACTGCTGTCCGGTGAGACGGCAGCCCTCGCGGCCTTGCCGATCGACCACAGCGTGCCCGCCGCAGAGACCCCAGGAGGCGCAGCCGCCGCCCAAGCCCGCTGGAGGACGTTCCTGACGAAGAAACTGGCGTCCTACCCGGAAGGACGCAATCAGCCCGAGGCCGAAGCAACCAGTGGCCTGGCGCCGTATCTCCACGTTGGCCATATTTCCGTCCACGAGGTGTTCCACAGTCTGGCTCGCCAGGAGGGATGGTCGCCGGGAAAGCTGGCTGAGAAGGCCACTGGCTCGCGCGAAGGCTGGTGGGGGATGAGCGAGCCGGCGGAGGCCTTCTTGGATCAATTAGTCACCTGGCGCGAAGTGGGGTTCAGCGGTTGCGCACACCGATCGGATTACGACGATTACCAGTCACTGTCTCCTTGGGCCAAAGCGACTCTGGCCAAGCACGCAAAGGACAATCGCCCCTACGTATACACGCTGGAGGAGTTCGCCTCCGCACGGACTCACGATCGACTGTGGAACGCCGCGCAGAGACAACTGGTCACGGAAGGGCACATCCACAACTACTTGCGGATGCTCTGGGGCAAGAAGATACTGGAGTGGACGGCCAGCCCGCAGGAAGCCCTCAACGTCATGGTCGAATTGAACAACCGTTACGCGTTGGATGGTCAGGACCCGAACTCGTACTCGGGCATCTTCTGGATTC
The DNA here is from genome assembly GCA_964354245.1 of uncultured Planctomycetaceae bacterium. Taxonomy (GTDB): domain Bacteria; phylum Planctomycetota; class Planctomycetia; order Pirellulales; family Thermoguttaceae; genus CAYGZI01. The sequence goes on along the minus strand of CAYGZI010000282.1, from coordinate 1,219 downwards.
TCGGCCGCTACGACCGCCCGTGGGGGCCCGAGCGACCGGTCTTCGGCACCGTCCGCTACATGAGTTCCGAGAACACCGCGCGCAAGGTCCGGGTGCGGGAGTACATCCAGCGGTATGAGAGTCAGCCGGCTTGAGAGCCATCCCGGCGGGCTTTGCGATCGCCGCCAGTCACGCAATGCGAACCGTAGGGCTGGACTTAACACGTGTCGGACGACAACCCCTTGATCTTGCTGACAGGTGCGACCGGCTATATCGGCGGCCGGCTCTTGCCGTTGCTCGAGCGGCGTGGTCTTCGACTGCGCTGCCTGGCCCGGCGCCCCGAACACCTCCGTCCACGGGTCGCCAGCAGCACGGAGTTGGTCGCCGGTGACGTCCTTGACTCGGAGTCGCTGCCCCGGGCCTTCGAGGGTGTCGACACCGCGTACTACCTGATCCACTCGATGGGATCTGCTCGGGACTTCGAGCGCGACGATCGCCAGGCAGCAGCCAACTTCACCGCGGCCGCCAAGCGGGCCGGAGTCCGCAGAATCATCTACCTGGGCGCGCTTGGCAACCCGAAGCACGCCCTTTCCGAGCACTTGCGCAGCCGGCAAGAAACGGGCGAGGTGCTGCGTGCATCGGGAATCCAGGTCATCGAGTTCCGCGCCTCGATCATCATCGGCTCGGGCAGTCTCTCGTTTGAGCTGATTCGAGCCTTGGTGGAGCGGCTTCCCATCATGGTCTGCCCGAAATGGGTCGCCACTCCCGCGCAGCCTATCGCCATCGAGGACGTGCTCGACTACCTGCTTGCCGCCTTGGATCTGCGGGATGGGGACAGCCGCACCTTCGAGATCGGCGGGCCCGCTCGCGTCTGCTACGGCGATATCATGCGTGAGTACGCCCGACAGCGAGGCGTGACCCGGGTGATGATCCCTGTTCCCGTCCTTACCCCTTACCTGTCGAGTCTGTGGCTGGGATTGGTGACTCCCGTCTATGCGAGGATCGGGCGGAAACTGGTCGAGGGCCTGCGGAACCCTACCGTAGTCGAAGACCCCTCGGCCCTGGAGGCCTTTTCGATTCGTCCGCGCGGACTCCGTCAAGCGATGGCGAGGGCGATTGTGAATGAAGACCGCGGTTTCGCGGAGACCCGCTGGTCTGATGCCTTGTCTTCGAGCGGCCTGAAGCCACGATGGGGCGGTATCCGATTCGGCTCGCGGATTGTCGATTCGCGAACCGCGAC
>CAYGZI010000281.1:0-7593 GCA_964354245.1 uncultured Planctomycetaceae bacterium | reverse complement strand
GCTTCGGCTTGCGGCTGCGGCGGCCAGGTACCTGCTGTGGGTGATTCGCCTTGGGCGACTGAGCCCGCTCAGCCCGGAGCAGCGTGTACAACTCCAGCCGCCGCTGTTTCTGGCGCCGAGTGCGCTGGCGGCGGCGGCGATCGTGCGGTTTGGGCTGATGGAGCGGTGGGGAATCGGCGGGGCGTTTTGAGAAGGTTTCGTGCTTTAGATGACGAGGCATCCCGATGGGTCGCTCGGTCCTGCAAGGCTGCTGGCCTTGGATGGCGTGGTGGGTCGGCTCCTGCGGCCTTCTGTGGCTCTTAGCCCGCGCCGGCAGGGGACGACTCCGCTGGGGCCGGCTGCGCCGCCTGCACGGCGATCAAAGGGGCACGGCCCAGGGCCTCAGCTTCGTGTTGGTGCTGCCGCTTTTTATCTTCGTCATCATGTTCATCGTGCAGGTCAGCCAGTTGTGGATTGCCGAGATGGTGGTCCACTACGCGGCATACACCGGGGCGCGGGCAGCGGCGGTCTGGATTCCGGCCCGGCTGGAGGGCGGGGTGGAAACCGAGAACTGCGTCTGGGCCTATGAGGACGATCTGTCTCTGCCCGACCCGACGGCCCCGATCACCGATCCCGACGACCCGAATTTCGGGCCTGCCCAGAATGCAGCGGTCGGGGACTACTACCGGATGGCCCCGTTGGGCCGGAAGTACGAGAAGATCCGCTCGGCCGTGGTGCTGGCGCTGGTGCCCATTTCGCCCTCGCGCGATTTGGGATTCGATCTGCCCGATCAGGCGACGACCACTTGGGGGATCCTCGATCGGGCCTTCCAGGCCATGGCCCCGAATCCCGCCAGCGGCACGGGGGCGATCACTCGTCGTCTGAGAAACAAGTTGGCATACGCGGCCAACAACGCCGAGGTCGAGGTCCGCTTCTTCCACTCCAGGGTCGAGCCCTACCTGCTTAACTGGAGGCCGACCTATCCCGATCACGATCCGTTCCCGTGGCTGCCGGAATCCGATCCCAGAAGTCCCGAGCCCCCCGACGACTTGTACGAGTTCCGCGCAAACGAAATCGGCTGGCAAGACCAGATCACGGTGACGGTCCACTACGATTTGGCCCTGCTCCCCGGGCCCGGAAGGCTTCTGTTCAGGACGCAACACCGCGACACCGGGCCGGAGACCGTTTCGCAGCGTCCCATCGCGGGCAGGGGCCCGTCGAACGTCTACTACAGCTTCCCGCTGGTCGGCTCGTTCACGACCGGCCGGCAGTCGGCCACCTTGGCCAACGAGGGCGAGAAATCGGTGCTCCCGTATGTCTACTCGGAATAAGTGCAACCGCGCGGGAAAACGGGCTGGGAGGCCGTGTGCCACTGCTTGCCGTCAGGCAAGCAGTGCTGCCGGCCCGCCGGAGGCACTGCTTCTGCGAAGAAGTGGCACACGCCGCGGACTCGGCGGCGGGGCCTTGGCGCTGGCGGTGCGCCTGCATGGCAGCCAGCGCGGGACGATCAGCATCCTGTCGGTGTTTGCCGTGCTGATGCTGACCATGCTCTTGGGCATGGTGATGAACGTCGGCCGGCACGTGGACGGCAAGATCCGGATGCAGAACGCGGCCGACGCGGCCGCGTATTCCGGAGCGGTCGTGGTCGCCCGGGGATTGAACACGCTGGCGTTCACCAATCACTTGCTCTCTGAGGTGTTCGCGCTGACGGCGTTCATGCGCGAGGCCCGGGACCGCAATTCCGAGCGCTACGTGCCGGCGATCCTGGCCGCGTGGAACGAAGTGGGGCCCGTCCTGGCGAGGTCGGGTTTCCCGAAGTTCGATCGTTTAGGGGCGGCGATTCCCCTGAAGACTCCTCTGGAACAGGAGCTCGTCCGGGCGTTCAGCGAGTGGGGCGCCGCCGCCAGCGAGCGGATCCTGCCGGAAATGGAGGAGATCCTTCGTGCGGAATTGATCCCCGAATTCCAGCGGGCCGTGGTTCAGGCCTATCCCGACATTGCTCAGACGGCGGCCGCGGAGGTCGCCCGGCGGAACGGCGACCCGGCGCACGGCCGGGGCACGATGGCCGGCGTGCTGTGGCGGAGCGACGCGATGCCGGTCGGCGGCCCCAGCGAAACCGCCCTGCGCACGCTGCCGGTCGTCGATCCCGAAATGGAGGATGTATTTGAGGGCAACTACTTCAAGATCGCCAGAGACCAGCGCAGGGGCCTCGCGAACTCGTACTTGGCGGAATGGAACCGGCGGGTCCTCTGGTTCTTCGACCACCGGGCGAAGATGTGTCAGTTCGGCTCCCTGTGGCGGTCGTTCACCTGCGGCTACCTGAAACAGTTGTTGGAAGACGAATATCCCCGCTCTAATTTGCCGCACGTGCTGGAGCGCGAGTGGCACAAGCCGCGTTTCTTCTGGACGGGCTGGCCGGAGCTACCGGAAGCCAAAGAGCACCTGGACCGGCATTTCACGTTCCTCGGCGTGGTCTACTGGCGCCCGGTGCCGGAATTCGCGCCGCGGCTCTTCCGCAATCCGATCCAAAGCGATGCGGTGGCTTATGCCCAGGTCCGCGTTTTCATCCCGCACCCGCGCCTGGTGTACTACCAACCACCCGTCGATTACCCTCCGGAGATGGGGGGCATGCCGGGCGATATCCCGCCACCGCCCGGGGAAGATCCCACGCCGCCGGACTCAGACGGCCCCCCGCCGGCCCCGCAGAACGATTATGACGTTACGCGTGAGGGCCACTATCCTCACTGGAGGTTGGGGGCCAACGGCTGGGAGCTGCGCCGGCACAGGTGGAGTTACGCTTGGGCCCAATGGACGTTGCTCAACGAGAATTGGACCGCCCAGTTGGTGCCGGTGACGATGGCCAACCTGCCCCTGATCCTGCAAACGGCCCCGCCGGTGCCGGGTTTTCAGTTTGTGTTGCCCAACCTGGGAGGACTGTCGGCGGAGGAGATACAGCAGATCAGCATTCATTAGCGTCTTGCCGGGAGGCGCGAGAGAGAGCGAAAACACCAAACGGAACCCGAAGAGATGATGTCCGAGTGAGAAGTGAGAAATGAGAAGTGCAAAGTGCAAAGTGCCGGACGAACACTCGTTTCTCTCTTCTCACTTTGCACTTCTCATTTCTCATTTCTTATTTCTCACTCGCCCAGTTTGGCTGCGGCTGCGCCGCGTGAGGGAGAAGGCCGAATGAGCCAACGCCTGAGTCAACAGCAACGACCCTCGCGGAGCCGCGGACTCGCCACCCTGGAAATGGTCTTCTGCCTGCCGATCCTCCTGTTCGTCATGGCCCTGATGATCAACTTCGGCACGGCGTCGGTGTGGAGGATCCGGGGCCTGGCGGCCGCGCGCCAGGCACTTTGGTCGAGCCGGCTGAGCGGGCCCGTCGCGCGGTCGATTGGCGTGCCCCGGCCAAGGTACTGGCCGGCCTCTGCCGCCTTGAACTCCGGCGGCGATCCCGATGCCGCGGTGGACGATCCTCGGGTCGATCGGCCGGTCGCCCGGGGGCCGGCGCTCCCGTTCGGCACGATCGTGAACCGCCGGCTGTTTGACCCGAACCGAGGGATGCGGCACGGGACCGCCGGGATCCAGCGGCCCTTCCCGCTGCTTCGGAGACTCGGCAACCTTCAATTCACCGCTCAGACCGAGCTGCTCGACCAGAAGTGGCAGTACTGGGGCATGGGCCTCAGTTCGAGCTGGGATTTGCGGGTCCCCGCGATCTACTCGCTCCCCAGGGCCCCGGCCGCGCTCATGATGGCCTACGTCCAGGCCGCCCAGGCGATCCTGCGGGCGACGTTTTTCCGCGACCTATGGCCGTTGGACTTGTGGGCGTACTGGCCCCTGGACTGGAACGACGAATGGTTCGTCTATATGCGACGGTTTTGGCGGATTCCCCCTCTTCCCCAGGTCATTCCCAGCCCACCCGATTTCCATCCGCCGCTGCACGGTTTTTGCGAAGTCGATCATTCGTTGGCCAAGCAACGGGTGGATGACCTGATCGACCGCATTCGCGGTCGGGCACCGAGCGGGCCGGGTGACCAGGGCGTACACGGCGTCGCCTGGCACATGGCGCGGGCCTATATCGGGCTGTATCAGGCGGTGATCGACGAGTTGCAGCGTCTGATCAACGCCAGTCCGCCTCCTCCGCCGGGGCAGATCTCTGCCATGCAAGCCGAGATCGCCCAACTGCAAGCGAAGATCGACGTGCTGACGGCGTTCCAGCAGACCGCCCCGTGATGAGGTGCATTCCCTGAGGCGACGTGCAGGATTTCATGAAGCACAACGGCCAGGCTCCCAAACACAAGGCGGCTCCTCCGGGCTTTGCCCGCGTCGCCAGGCAGGTGTCGTCCTGGACGAGCAAAGGGATCCTGACGGTGGTGATCCTGGTGGCGGGCTTGGTCTTTGGGCGAGAAGTTCTCACGTGGTGGGGAGCCGATATGACAGCGGCTCCGCAGCCGGCCCGGGGCGTCGCCGCCGGCGAGGGCCTGGGCAACCCGGCCGATCCGCATTGGCTGCAATTCGGCGACCAGAGCTGGTCGTTCACGCAGCAGGTCGCAAGCGGCTCGGCCAAGGAGGCCGCGGCGACGTTGCGGGCCATTTGCCGCAAGACGACCCGCGCGGCTACGATTCCCGTCGATCCGCCGGGCCCGGCGGAGCAGGATTTCTTGCGGACCATTGCCGGGCGCAAGCCGGTGGAAGAGGAAGCGGGCCAGTGGCGGCTTTACGAGCTTGACGGCGCGTTTACGATGGTGGCGGGAGTCCGGCCTCCCCAGTTCGCCCGCCGAGTGGTAACCTGGGGATTGGCGGTTCCCAAGGGGCCCAACACGTGGGGAGTTTACGCCTTTCACACGGCGCCTCGTCCCGGGGCTTCCGAGCAATACCTCTCCGAGGTGGCTTTACCCCCCGGGGCTTTGCGGACCCTTGCCATTGGGGCCGCCGGGGGCGGGGGAATGCTATCCTTCAGAGGCCCGTCGGAAGTCGAGACCTGGAAACAGTTTTTCGACTCCTGGCTGGGCAGCCGCGGTTGGAATCCCGCCGGAGGTTGGCGACAATACGGATTGAGCTGGTACCTGCACTGCGAAAGGGACCCAGCGGGGTCGGGCTGGTCTATGGACATCCATTTCGGCCCGGACGGCCGGGGGGGACAGAGCGGGCTCGTGATCGTGGCGCCCGTCACCGGGCTAAGCCGGAGAAAGTGAGCATCCATGAAAGGCATTCAAGGTCTGATCATCGCCATTGGATTGGGGATTGCCGGGGCCCTGTTCAATTTTGCCTATCTCTACAGTAAGTCGCAGGAAGCGGAGATGGAGGCATTCGTCGGCATCGGCCCCAAGGCGACCGTGGCCCGCGGCGAAGTGCTCAAGCGCGAACACCTCGTCCCGGTGAACATCCCGCGGCGATACAAGGGGAATCTTGCGGATCACGCTTATCCTTGGGCGGGCATCGAGAGCGTTCTCGACTGCCGCGTCTCGCGCACGCTGACGGCCAACTCGCTCCTGCTCAAAGCGGACCTCAACCCGGTGCCGTTGGAACTCAAGTTCGGGCAGAATGCGACGCCGGGAATGGAGGAGCGGGCCATGGGCGTGCCGGTCGAGCTGCGGCGGGACGTGCCTTCGCTGGTCGAGCCGGGAGACTGGGTGACGTTCATTGTCCCAAATCTTGACTGGGAGATCCCCACGCCGGCCCAGGAGGACTCGACCAACGACGACGGAAGCATCGCGGCAGCCCCCGGCAAGACCGAAAGCGGCAAGGTTGAAAGCGGCAAGACCCAGCCGGCCAAGAGCCCGGCCCTCAAGGCCGTGCCCGCCTGGTCCTCCAGACGCGCTCCGGCCGGCGACTCCGAGCTGATCGGACGCTTCAAAGTCCTGTCGATGGGAAACCGGTTGGGAAGCACCGAGGACATGCGGGCCAACCGGATCCCGCAGGCCCAAGAGACCGTGATGCTGATCCTCGTACACGTGAAAAAGGAGAACGGCCGGTGGACCCTGGAAGCGGAGGCGAAGAAGCTCCAGCGCGTCCTCGACGAAACCAACAGTCGGCCCTTGGCCTACCTCCATCATCCGCGGGCCCAGCGGCCGGAGTGAAATGAAAGTCTGGTACAACAAGATCAACGAAAGCCGGCGGGCCATGGTCGAGACCAGCGGCGCTGAGGTCACGATCGGCCGCGATCCGTCCAACACCGTCGTGCTCCAAAGCCCGCTGGTCTCGCGCCATCACGCCGTGGTGCGGCTGACCGACGGCAAGCTCCATCTGGAGAACGTGGGGCTCAATAGCTGCGTGGTGGGCGACGAGGAGGTCGCCGGGGCCCAGACCGCCGTCTTCGAGCCCGGCACCAAGGTGCGGATCTGGCCCTTCACCCTGACCTTCGAGGCGGAGAAGCCGGCCGCCATTACCCGGGCCGAGCTGGAAAACCACCTCCGCTCCATCGTGGCCGACCTGGAGCTTCGGATCCACCGCAAGCTCCTGGAGCGGCTGGACCTCTACGAGTTCGAGACCAACCGGGCCAGCGACACCGCGAGCATCCTGCTCTTGGAGAACAACATCGAGGACGTTTGCCGCGAGCGTCGCGTCTTCAACGCGGAAAACGAGCCCCTCCTGGAGGAGATCACCGGGCTGGTGCTGCGCGACCACCTGGTCAACCGGCTGATCATGGAGACCGGCAAGGACGAGTTCTTCGACCTGGCGGCTCTCACGTCCAACGAGTTCGACGTGCCGGCCACGCTCGTGCCGGAGCGCGAGTCGGAGCTGCACGCCCTATTGCAGTTCGTGCGCGACCGGCTCAGCCTGCACGAGTGCAGCGACACCAGCGAGCAAATCCACCACGTGGAGACCCGCTTCGGCGACGTCTTTCCGCTCGTGCGCCCGCACCTCCACCACGAGCTCCGCAAGTACCTCATCCTGCGGACCCTGAAGAAGGACCTCAAGGACACGGTGTTCGGCTTCGGCCCCTTGCAGGACCTGCTGCGGGCCCCGGCCGTGACGGAAATCATGGTGGTCGGGCGCGAGCAGATTTACGTGGAGCGGGCCGGCGTGATCGAGAAATCCGGGCGGCGGTTCATCTCCGACAAGGTGACCGAGTCGATCATCGAGCGGATCGTGGCCCAGGTGGGGCGCCGGATCGACAAGAGCCAGCCGCTGGTCGACGCCCGGCTGCCCGATGGCTCGCGCGTCAACGCCATCATCCCGCCGCTGGCGGTGAAGGGGCCGTGCCTTACCGTGCGCAAGTTTCCGCTCCAGCGTCTCACGATGGACGACCTGATCGAGATGGGGAGCATCAACCGGGCGGCGGCCACGTTTCTGCGCGGGTGCGTCATCGACCGGCGGAACATCGTCGTCAGCGGCGGCACCGGCTCCGGCAAGACCACGCTCCTGAACGTGCTCAGCGGCTTCATCCCCTTCAAGGAGCGGATCGTCACCATCGAGGACACGGTCGAGCTCCGCCTGCACCAGGAGCACGTCGTGACGCTGGAGACCAAGCCGCCCAACGTGGAAGGGGCCGGGCAATACACCGTCCGCGACCTGGTCAAGAACGCCCTCCGCATGAGGCCCGACCGGATCATCGTGGGCGAGTGCCGCGGGCCGGAGGCCCTGGACATGATCCAGGCCATGAACACCGGC
>CAYGZI010000280.1:0-7621 GCA_964354245.1 uncultured Planctomycetaceae bacterium | reverse complement strand
GTAACCTTCGGTTCCGTAGACCGATGCTCTATCCAATTGAGCTAGAGGTGCAGGGCGTGGTCCCACGCCTAGGACGGGTCCGCCCGCGGCCCGGTTCGCACGGCCCACTCCGCTGGACCAAGTGTATCAGAAACCAAGTCCGTGACAAGCCGCCTAAAATACCCCCTAATTGGGCCAAGACGCCCCCGTGGAATGGCCCCGGAAGTGCGTCAGAACGCCGCCGTCAGCCCGGGCATCGGGATCGGATAGCGCCCCTGGGCGTCCGGCATCACTGGGGCGGGGGAATCTATCGTGAGCTTGTCCAGCCCGGGCGCAAGCTCCAGGTTCGAGGCGAGGGCCTGATCCCATGTGACCAGTTGGCCGGAGTAGGCGGCCATACGCCCGAGGATCGAGGTCAAGACCGCCTTGGCGCACCGCTCGGTCTCGTTGTAGGGTTTGTCCTGGCGGATCGCGTCGAAGAGAAGATCGTGCTCCACCTGGTACTCTTGCGGCGTGGGGCCCGCGTAACGCCAGACTTCGTTTTCCGGCGTCTGCTTCTGGTTCTTGTAGATCCGCGGCTTGGGCGCGGCGAGGCTCTCCATGATCACCGCCGAGCCCTTCGTGCCGTGGGCGAAATCGGCGAAGATGCCGTAGGTGTTGTCGATGTGCCGGGCCTGGGCATAGAGCTTCGCCCCGTCGTCGAACGTGTACTCGACCGCGTAGTGGTCGAACATCTGGTCCGCCGCGCTGCGGACCTGCCGCCCGCCCATGCCCTGGGCCGTGACCGGCCAGGCGTCCTTAGCCCAGCAGCAGACATCGATGTCGTGGATCAGCCAATCGACCAGGAAGCCCGCGTTGAGCCAGGTGAAACAGCTATAGTTGCGGATCTGGTGGGCCAGCTCGCTCATGCCCGGCGATTTCGGCGTGAACCCCACGGCCCCGTGCATGCGGTAGGTCCGCAGGGTGTGGATGTCGCCGATCGCGCCGTCGTGGATCCGCCGGATGACCTCCTCGCGGGCCTTCTCGTGACGCCACATCAAGCCGCCGGCGATCTTGAGGTTCTTCTGCTTGGCCGCCTCGCCCGCGCGAAGCACCCTCCGCACGCCCGGGCCGTCCACGGCAAACGACTTCTCCATGAACACGTGGACGCCCTTCGCGACGGCGTATTCCAGGTGGATCGGCCGGAATCCCGCGGGCGTGGCCAGGAGCACCACGTCGCCCTTGCCGAGGCAGTCGATGGCCTTGCGGTATGCGTCCAGCCCGACGAACTGCCGCTCCTTGGGCACCTCCACTTGCTTGGGGAACTGCTGGGCGAGGCCCTTGAGGCTGGGCTCCAGGCGGTTGGCGAAGAAATCGGCCATGGCCCAGAGCTTGGTGGGTCCCTTGGTGGAAAGGGCGTTGGCGGCGGCGCCGGTCCCGCGTCCGCCGCAGCCGACCAGGGCGACCTTGATGGTGTTCTGCTCCCCGGCGTAACTCCGGGCCGCGAGCCCACCGGCCAGGGCCGTGCCTGCCAGGGCGGCGCCGGAGCGAACGAGGAACTCGCGGCGCGAAGTGGAGGGCTTGGTGGTCTTCTTCCGGGCCTTCATGGGCGGGTCCTTTCTTTTCATCGGGCCTTGGAGTGCGGCGACTGGTCGTCGCTTTTCCGGTACCTCTAACGTCACGGCGCATTTCCTGTGCGTGGAGAAAAACGGTGATGAATCACCGCACTCCAAAAGGCCGCAGCAAAACAGGTGGGTGCCCTACTTCGCTTCTTCCTTCTTCACGCCCGGCTTGGCGGCTTTCTTCGCCGGGGCCGCCATCTTCTCCTTGACCTTCTCCCGCTGCTCCGGGGTCAGGACGCCCATCACCCCCTTCATCATCTGCTTTTGCAGGGCGGCGATCTCCTGGCCGACCTTGTTCATCTTCTCGGTTTGCTCGTCGGTGAGCTTCACCGACGACTCGACCGCCCGAAAGAGCGCTGCACCCTTTTTGCCCGCCTCCTGGGCCTTCTTCGCCGCCTCCTCAACGCTCTTCCTCTGCTCTTCGCTGAGGAGGTCCCGTACCTTTTCGACAACCTCCTTCATCTTCGGGCCGAGATCCTGGCGGACCTTCTGGAGATTCTCCTTTTGCTCCGCGGTAAGATCCAGGCTTTCCACCGCCTCGCGAAGCCTTTCGATCCTCAGCATGGCCTGAGCGGCCGGGCTGAGCGGCGGGAGTTTGGCTTTCTGCTTGGCCTTTTCCTTGTCCTGAGCCGTTGCCGCGGCAGCGATCGACAGGGCGACAACCAGGGCCATCACGATCCTTACGCTCTTCATCGGTGCGTCTCCTTGAACTCGACTGAGACAATGCCCCGGCCGCTGCCCGCTCCCGCGAAGCGATTCACACAGCAGGCCGGCGCGACTGGCCGTCGATGATACCGCATTTGGGCGCATTTGGCCAGCGGGCCCCCCGGGAGGGCCGTCCGGCGGCCGCGGCACCGGGTCTTGACGAACGGCATACAACCGCCCGATAATCGCCGGGACGGCTGTGTCGGCATGCACGTTGCCGGGTCACTCCGTGACCCGCTTCCGGTCACGGAGCGACCGGGCGACCCAGTCGGCCGGCCGCGGAGAGAACCCGCAACAGCAGCGTCGTTTCACGTGCGCCTAGCGGACCCTGCACGATCTATGGCGGCGTACAACACCGGGCTGATGCCCGGCACCGACCTGAGATACGAGGACTTCGAGGGCTTCCTGGCCAGCTATGCCCTGACGCTCCGCTGCCTGGGGAAGAGCGGCCGGACGTCCGACCCGGAGGACTATGCCGAGATTCTCAAGATCCTCAACGGCTTCGCAGAGCGTTACAACGTGCAGCCGGCGCTGGCGGCCCTGCGCAACCCAAGGAGCCGCAAGGGGTCGGCCAAGCCGCAGGAGTTCACCAATCAAGAGATGGTCCAGATGATCAATTCGTTCTGGCAGGATTTCTGCGTCGGCCGCGTCTACCCGGGCAGGAAATTCGACCTGGACGCGTCGGAGCGGATCCGGCTGGGAAGGATCATCCTCAACATCTTGGACCGCTACGCGCTGGCCGACATCGTGTACGTCAATCATCAAGGAGACCGGGTCCCGGTGAGAGTCAAAAAGTGGCTGGCAAGACAGAACCGGAACAAGACGATCGCCGACACCGTGAGGGAGTGGCGGAGCTGGCAGGTGTAGGGGGCAGGGATTGGGGATTAGGGATTAGAGGGTATGTCGCGTAGCGGGCGGGCTTGCCCGCCGCTTGGTCGCGGTCGCAGGCCGCGTTTGGACCGATTGGAGGAGATCGAGCCATGCGAGTATGCCGAAGAGCGTTGGGGGTTCTGCTGGCGGGTTGGATCGTGTGCCACTGTTTCGCAGAAGCAGTGCCCGGGACGGCGATGGCGCAGGAGTACGGCAAGCCGGACCGCGGCGAGCCCGGCGACAAGATGATCCAGGAGTATCTTGCCCGCGAGGCCGAGAAGCTCGAAAGCACGTGGTTGGAGAAGGTCAAATCGCAGGCCGACTGGGAGAAGCTGCGGCCGGGCTACGTCGAGGACTACTACTACATGCTGGGGCTTTCGCCCCGGCCGCCCAAGACGCCGCTTGAGGCCATTGTGACCGGGACCGTCCAAGGCGAGGGCTTCGTCGTCGAGAATCTCCACTACCAGAGCCGGCCGCACCTTTACGTCACCGGCAACCTCTACCGCCCGGCCAAAGTCAAGCCCGGCGAGCGCCTCCCGGCCATCTTCTACGTCTGCGGCCACTCCGGTCAGGGCCGCGACGGCAACAAGACCGCCTACCAGTCGCACGGCATCTGGTTCGCCAAGCACGGCTACGTCTGCCTCGTCGTCGACTCGCTGCAATTGGGCGAGATCGGCGCGATCCACCACGGGACCTATCGCGAGAAGCGGTGGTGGTGGCATTCGCGGGGCTACACGCCGGCGGGCGTCGAGTGCTGGAACGGCGTACGCGGCATCGACTACCTCCAGGGCCGCCCGGACGTGGACCCGCAACGGATCGCCGTGACGGGGATCAGCGGCGGCGGAGCGGCCACCTTCTGGATCGCGGCGGCCGACGAGCGCGTCAAAGTCGCCGTGCCCGTCAGCGGCATGGCCGATCTTCGGTCCTACGTCGGCAACCGCGTGATCAACGGCCATTGCGACTGCATGTTCCTCTACAACGCGTTCCAGTGGCCGTGGGCGCGGATCGCCGCGCTCATTGCCCCGCGGCCCATGCTCTTCACGAATAGCGACGCCGATGCGATCTTCCCAATGGACGCCAACGACCGGGACATCAACCGCCTGGAGCGGGTCTACAGCCTCTACGGGGCGAGCGACCTGGTCGATGCCTTCGTGAGCATCGGCGGCCATGCCTACCGCAAGGACATCCGCCAAGGGGCCTATCGCTTCATCAACACCTACCTCAAGGGCGACCCGCGGATCGTGGGCGATAGCGAAATTGACCTGATCGCGGGAGAGGGCAAAGACAAGCGTTATCCGATCCCGCCGGAGAAGCTCCGCGTGTTCCCGAAGGACTCGGACATCCCCAAGGACCAGCTCAACAAGACGATCGACGAGCACTTTGTGCCCATCGCCAAAGTCGATCCGCCGAAGCCCGGCGAGTTCGACGCCTGGAAGTCACGGCTCTTGGGCGAGTTGCGGCGGGTGAGCTTTAACTACTTCCCCGAGCGGATCCCGCCGGCAAAGCTGGTGGAAAAGCTGCCGAAAAGCCTCTTCCCGCACGGGCTGGAGACCGAGCCGGGAATCAAAGTCGAGCTTGACGCACACAGCAATTCACCCCAGCCGACCCGGATACTCTTGACGGTGTTCCCGGTAGATCCCGGTCCCGCCTCGGGCCTCGCGGTCGGGGCTGCGGACGAGTTCTACCTCCTCATTCCACGGGGCGTTGGGTGGGCGACTAAATGGACGGTGAAAGGCCCGCCCAACTATGTCGCGCGTTCGCACGCGCTTCTGGGCCGCACGGTCGATGCCGGCCGCGTCTGGGACATTGCGGCGACGGCCCGCTATCTCCGCGCAAAGCATGGCGGGAAGGTCCCGGTCCATGTCGCTGGCGACATCTTGGTGGCCTGCGCAGCGCTCGTGGAGCCCGAGATCGACAGTGTGACCCTCTATCTGCCGCCGCCGCAGAGTTTCATGAACCCCGCGGCGCCCCAGTTCCTCAACGTGCTGCGAGTGTGCGACGTGCCCGAATTGCTGGGAATGCTTGCCCCGCGCTCGCTCACAATCTTCGGCGGCTCGAAAGACCTGCTCGCCAAAGTCGCCGCAGCCTACGCCGCCGCGGGGCAACCGGACAAGCTCGTGACAAGACCCAAGTAGTGCGATCGTTCAACCGCAGAGGACGCGGAAGAACGCAGAGGGGGTGAAGAACAGAGGCCAAAGTAGTGTAGGGTGGGACAAGCGCAGCGCAGTCCCACCACGAAGCCTATGTCAGATGTTGAACCGCGAACGCACGGAGGAACACGGCAGAGGGCTCGAAGAGGGGCACGGTAGCAGCAGGACTGGAGATCGCGACGAGGACAACCGGTGAAACGAACCACGAAGACGCGAAAGAACGAAATCGCGAAAGAAGACGATTAGTGAGATTCTGATGGGACGGCGCTGCGTTTGTCCCCCCTACCATTGCTCACCCCTTCACCCCCCCACCCCTTCACCCCCTCATCTTCCCTGGAGTCACCATGGGAATCTACCGTGCCGTGTGTCGAGCCCTCCTCGCGGCCGTCGTCTTTGCGGCACCAGCCGCCAGCGCCCGCGAAATCCACGTCGGAAAGTCCGGCAGCGACCAGAATCCCGGCACTGCCCAAGCCCCCTACCTGACGATCAGCAAGGCGGCCCAGGAAGCCTTGCCGGGCGATACGGTCGTAGTCCACGAAGGCACCTTTCGCGAGTGGGTCAAACCCGCGCGCGGCGGCGATTCGGACTCGCGGCGCATCGTGTACCGGGCCGCCGAGAAGGGAAAAGCGGTCCTCAAGGGATCGGAGCGGATTGCGACGTGGCAGCGCCCCACGTCCAACGCCGAAGCCCGCGAATCGCGGGTCTGGAAGGTGGTGCTGCCCGATACGCTGTTCGGCGACTACAACCCCTTCAAGCTGAACGTGTACGGCGGATGGCTCAACTACGGCGAGTGGCACCATCGCGGCGCGGTCTATCTCGACGGCGAAGCCTTGAGCGAGCGGCAAAGCATCGACGAGGTCCGCAGCACGCCCCGCACCTGGTTCACCGCGTCCGCGCAAGGCAAGACGCTCGTCTGGGCGAACTTCGGCAGCACCGACCCGAACGCTGCACTGACCGAGATCAACGTGCGGGAGTGCGTCTTCTTTCCGGAGAAGACCGGCTTGGGCTTCATCACGCTCGACGGGCTGACAATTCGCCACTCCGCGGAGAACTGGGCCCCGCCGGGCTCGCACCAGAAGGGCGCGGTCGGGGCCAACTGGGGCAAGGCATGGATCATCCAGAACTGCCTGATCTCTGACGCCAAGTGCGTCGGCGTCTCCTTGGGGCATGTCCCCGGCATACCCTACCGCAACGCCGACATCCACACCTTCGGGCACCATCTGGTCCGCAACAACGTGATTCGCCGCTGCGGCCAATCGGGCATCGCCGGCCAGGGGGGCGCGGTGCAGAGCGTGATCGAGGGAAACCTGATCGAGGACACTAACGTGGGCCGCCAGTTCGGCGGCTGGGAAACCGCGGCGGTCAAGTTTCATGCGGCCGTCGACGTGACCATCCGCAACAACTGCATCCGCCGCGTGCAGGGCCTCCGCTCCGGCGGCGCTTTCGGCATCTGGCTCGACTGGGAGGCCCAAGGCGCGCGGATATCCGGCAACCTCATCTCCGACACCGAGGGGCCGTGCGTCTACCTTGAGGTGAATCACGGGCCCATCCTGGTGGACAACAACGTCTTCCTCGGCGGCGGCATCCTCCAGCAATCCGAGGGTGGCGTGTTCGTCCACAACCTCTTCCACGACTGCCCCATCCAGTTCCGCACGCACGACGATCGGCAGACGCCCTACTACAAGCCGCATACCATGGAGGTCGTGGGCCAGAAAAGCGTCGACGCCCGCGACGACAAGTGGCTCAACAACGTGTTCATCGGCAAGGGGCTCGATACGATGCCGGAGGCGCCCGGGTACGCGGCCGACTTCAACGTCTATCTGGGCGGGGCTCGGAAGAGCCGGTACGACCCGCACGGCGTCGTGGATGCGGCGGACCCTCGGTTCTCTCGCCAAGAGAGTCCAGCGGGTACGGAGATAACGCTGTCGCTGCCCGCCGCGGTCTTCCAAGCGGACTACCCACAAGTCACCCGGGACCTCGTCGGTAAGGTGTCGTTGGTCGGGCAGGGCATTGAGTTCCACGACGGCAAGCCGATCACGATCGAGACCGACATGTTCGGCAGTGCCCGGCCGCCCGGCCGCCAGGTTCCCGGCCCCTTTTCCAGCCTGAAACCGGGGACCATCGCGATCCAGATCCAGAGGTTGGTGAGTCCAGGGCAGTGAGAAACACAAGTGGCCCACCACGGAGCCACGGAGGACACCGAGGATGAAGGATGAGGGATGAAGGATGAGGCTGGAGACCAAGTTCTTCAGAGCCCTTTCCGGGCCGACACGGCCCGGCTCTGGCCCCTGAACCCTGAACCCTGAACCCTTTCCA
>CAYGZI010000279.1:1063-7624 GCA_964354245.1 uncultured Planctomycetaceae bacterium | reverse complement strand
CCTTGAGCGTGAAGGTGACGGTGGCGTGCTTGGAGTCGGGGCGCTGGATATCGACCGCATGGGTCGGGCTGTAGACGTTCTTGATCTCGGTCTGGCTCTCGACGGTCACGCGCAGCGCGAGCTTCTCCAGGGGCTCGCTGGTGTACTTGGCCGCGCTGAGCGGGAAGAGGAAATCGGTCAGCCCTTCCTGCATCCGGCAGAGCTGGGTGTAGCGGAGCGAGACCGTGCGCTTCTGGCCCGGCGGCACCGGGAAGACGCTGGTCCTAAAGAGCCCCGTGCCAATCCACTCCAGAAGCGCCGGGTCCTTGCTGCGGCGCACGATGTCTTCATAGAGGCGCCGGGCTTCGTCGGCCTTCAGCAGCCTGGCCGGAAGCTCGCGCCCGTCGACCAGGAGCGTCATCCGGTCCACGGCCCCGTCGTAGGGCAGCGGAAAGATGAACTGGACCTCCAGTTGCCGGCTCCCCGTGTTGACAAACGACTGCGACACCTGGACCTGGGCCACCTGGTCCACGACCCGGGCCTGCACGTCCAGTTCCTGGACCTTGTAGCTGGCCGGCGGGGGAGGGGGAGGAACGGGCCGGACCGGCGGGTATGGCGGACGCGGCGGATACGGCGGCGGATAGATGATGATCGGCCGCGGCAGGCGCACCACGTGGTCCGCATCGGTGATCACCAGGAACCCTTGGGCCTGCACCAGTGCGGGCACCAACAACAAGACCAGCGTGCAAAGCGATCCCCACAATACCCAGTGCGAAAACCGGCTCATGACGGATCCTCCTTTGGATTTGGACCTTGGCGCGGCACCCCGCGGCGATGCACGACCATCGCCGCCGGAATGCCCCATTTGGGGCAGCATCCAGACCCGTGGGCTGCCCTGTCTTGCCTGCCAGTGTTTCAGACGGCGCCGGCTGCAAGAAAGTTCCCTACCAATAAGTGGTACCGACCGTGCGGAGGATGTCAAGGTGGGGCCGCTGGGATCGTTATACGCGTTGCGCCCTGCCGCCTGAATAATCGGGACCTCGACCGGGACACGGCCCCCGCAACGGCCGAATCACAATGCCCCGGGACGGGTCGGTTGAGTAGAATAAACAGGAGGGGCAGTTTTCCTCGCACGGCCCGGCGGCCGTTCGGTTGCGCCGGGGCGGTATTCAGACCAGAGGGAATGCGTATACTTCTACCTGAGGCGGTTCATCGCTCTTTTTCCAGACATCCAGCATAAGGAGGAACGGGATGCAGACTGCCAAGCAACTGTCGGTTTCGCTCGTGAACAAGCCCGGCCGGCTGGCTGCCATGCTCACGGCGCTGAACAAGGAGAAGGTCGCCTTCCGGGCCCTGGTGGTGATGGATAC
Source organism: uncultured Planctomycetaceae bacterium (assembly GCA_964354245.1). Classification (GTDB taxonomy): domain Bacteria; phylum Planctomycetota; class Planctomycetia; order Pirellulales; family Thermoguttaceae; genus CAYGZI01. The sequence goes on along the minus strand of CAYGZI010000279.1, from coordinate 6,275 downwards.
GGGGGCCCGGGGCACGGTCCGCTTCGTGCCCGAGGAGCTTTCTGCCGCAACCGACGTCTTGGAGAGACTGAGCGTCCGCTACGAGGCCACCGACGTCCTCCTGGTGGAGGTGCCGAAACAGGCGGGGGCCTTTCGCAAGATCTGCGAGCGACTGGCCGCGGAGCACCTCAACATCGACTACGTGTACGCCTCCTTTGCCGAGCGCGGCTCCAAAGGGGGCGGTCTGGCGGTGATCAAGGTCAATAACCTCGCCAAGGCCCAAAGGGTCCTGAGCGAGAATGGCGGGTCCAACGCCCGGAGACAGTTCCCGGTGCGCCGGCCCATGTACGCGCGGTAAGCGGAACCGCGTTAATAGTTGGGCCCCGGCTTCGGGCTCATCGACCATCGCGGAGGCGGTCGCCGAGGAAATCGTCCAGCTCCGGGACCTCGTAGATCTTGCGGATCGTTTCCTCAAACGGATACTCGACCCGCCGGAAGCGGACCAGGTCGTCCTCCAAGACGACGTAGCAGGCCCGGGGGTCGCCGTCCCGCGGCTGCCCCACCGATCCGACGTTGACCATCGCCTTCTGCTCGCCGAGCCGATACTGGTAGTCGATCTCCTCGGGGCTCAAGAATCGCAGGTCTTCGGTAAAGACGCCGGGGACGTGCGTATGGCCCTGGAATGAGTAGCGCGGGATCAGGGCGAAGATCTTCTCCATCTTCCGGCGGTTGTAGATGTCCTCCGGGAAGATGTATTCGTTCAACGGGTTGCGGGCCGAGCCGTGGACGAACAGGAGCGGGCCCTCTTCGTAATGCCGCGGCAGCTCGCCCAGGAAGTCCCATCGCTGCTGCCCGTTGGGCGACGCGCCATATTGCTCCAGTTGCTCCCGGGTCCAGAAGATCGCCCGCTCCGCGCCGGTGTTGAAGCCCTCGGGGTCAAATAATGCACCCTGGTCGTGGTTGCCCAACAGACAGACCTTGCAGGGCATCACCAGGTCGATGCACTCGCGCGGATTGGGCCCATAGCCGACGATGTCTCCCAGGCAGAAGATCTCCTCGATTCCTTGGGCGCGGATGTCTGCCAGGACCGAATTGAGGGCCTCAAGATTGCTGTGGATGTCGCTGATGAGCGCTCGTTTCACGACGACCCTCGCCTGCCTGCAATAAGTGCCCCAGCCGTAATACGGAAGGGATGCGGCCCGATCCCGCCCTCGGATCACCGCCCAGTCTATTGTTCGCGCTAGGCAGGGTCAAGTCGAGGGGTTATCGTTGGGGGACAGTCGAAGGCAGTGGCAAGGAGAACGACCGGATCATGGACACTAAGCGAGATTCGGACACCAGCCGCCAGGGGGGTGCGTTATCCCGGCGGCGGATGATCGCCGGCGCGGCCCTCTCTCTGGCCACGCCCACCCCAACCCTCGGCATCGCCGCGCCCATCCAAAAGGCCAAGTACCGCGTCGCCGTGATCGGCCACACCGGGCGCGGAAACTACGGTCACGGGCTGGATGTGGTCTGGCTCGGCGTGCCCGGCGTCCAGGTCGTCGCCGTGGCCGATGCCGACCCAAAAGGACTGGCCGACGCCGTCAATCGGCTCGGCAATCCCAAAGGCTACGCCGACTACCGCCGGATGCTCGACGAGGCCAAGCCCGACCTGGTGAGCGTGGCCCCGCGGTGGCTCGACCAGCATTGCGACATGGTCGTGGCCGCGGCCGAGCGCGGCGTGCGCGGCATCTACATGGAGAAGCCGATGTGCCGCACGTTGGCCGAGGCCGACTCGATGGTCGCCGCCTGCGAGAAGCACAAAGTCAAGTTCGCCATCGCCTTTCAGACCCGATACAGCCAGAAGCTGCCGGTCGTCCACGAGCTGATCCGCTCGGGCCAGCTCGGCCGGATCGTCGAGTTCCAGGCCCGCGGCAAGGAAGACCATCGCGGCGGCGGCGAGGACCTGTGGGTCCTTGGACCGCACATGTTCAACCTGATCCGGCATTTCGGCGGCCAGGCGCAATGGTGCTTTGCCACGGTCCAACAAGGCGGCCGGCCCATCCGTCCCGAAGACGTCAAGCCCGGAAACGAGGGCATCGGCCCGCTGGCCGGCGACGAAGTCCACGCCGTCTACGGCCTCTCGGGCGGGGCCGTGGCCTATTTCGACTCGACCCGCAACGCCGGCAGCCGTCCCACGCGCTTCGGCCTGGAAATCTTCGGCTCGCAGGGCGTGCTCCAGTCGTTCGACACCGGCCACCTGCCCGAGATGTATTTCCTCCCCGAGCCGTGCTGGTCTGCCCATCGCACGAAGAAGGCGTGGCTCCCGGTGAGTTCGGCGGGCGTGGGCCGGCCGGAGCCGCTTGAGAACCGCGGGCTCGACGGCGGCAACCTGCTGGCGGTCAAGGACCTCATCGAGGCGGTGGAAGACGACCGGTTGCCGACATCCAACATCTATGAGGCCCGAGCGGCCACGGAGATGATCGTGGCGGCGTTTGAGTCGCAACGGCTGGGCGGACCGGTGCGGTTCCCGCTGGTTAACCGGCAGAACCCGCTGGACACGCTGGCAGGAGGCAGCGGAAAGTAGGCAGCGGGCAGCAGGCAGAGCAATCAGCATTCATCCCTCGTCCCTTGCTTCGAGGCCACGGGTGTCCGCCGCTGCCGGTCGTGGTACAGTCTGAGGACCCCGGTTAGAAAAAACAGTGCAATAATTCCGGTGGCCCGCCTACGAGCGGGCTTTTCTGCTGCGCAGCGCCGAGCTTAGAAAGCCAGCGACATCCATCCTATCGTCCCGTGGTACATGAAGCACGCTTGCGAAAGAACATCCCTGCCAAGCAGCGCCTGGATGCCTTGAGCGATGAAATGCGCTTCGATTACGGGAATTGTCGCCGAGACCACATGCATACCCCCAGCCCCCATTGGAATCACGAGCGCGACATCATATTGCTTGCAGTCTGCCGGCACGGGACCAGTCGATGGAGTATGTACTAAGACGCTCCCCGTTTGGACCAAGCCTAGGGACTTAACGACGAGAGGGTCGACTGCGCTACAACAAGCGCCGGTGTCGATAAGAGCCGGAATTGTCAGGAGCGGCGGCGCCTTCTGCCCGGCTTGCTGCATTGCGATTTGCCGTGGGACGCTGATGCCGATCATCGCCGTGATGATTGGCCCGTTAGAGCCAATCTGCGCCGTCAGAAGTGGCATTCGGCAATATCCCGCGTGAAATAATGAATCCGGTCGAGCCCCTCAACACGCTTGACCAGAAACGGCGTAAGTCCAAATTTGCCGTATGCCGCCTTCAGAGCGTCTTCGTAGGTGTCCCAGACTCCGGCGATGTCGCTGCCCTGGATCACGACGTATTTTCCCTGTGATTCGGAGACGAGTCGATCCTTGTGATTCTCGTATGTTTCTAGTTCCGTTCTCAGCAGTTCAGCACTGGCCATAACTCACCTCACTGACTCTGGCAGGTGGTTTGCAACCACTAACTGAAGCTACTCAGTGAAAAGAAAGGGCTTAATGTTACGCCGATTCTATGGTAAGTGCCAATACCAGTTTCCTATTAATAGCATATCGTTTAGCGAAGCTCCGTCAAGAACCTGTCTCCTGACATCCGCCGTTCCACCAATAGAGGGATGCCAGCGAATTCTCCTTGGCGCGCGGCGTCCTGGTAGCCAAACTGTACCGCTACCCCACTGGCCGTCGGGTTGAAATCAACCCTAAGAGGTGGTACGATGGGAGTTTAAGCGACGGGCTCCATTCCGGCCGGGTGGTTCATGGCAAGGCGATTCGTCCGCGTCGATCTGAGCGATGGGGCCCGGGATTTCCGCCCAGTGGCCATCGAGCCCGGCGTGCCGCTGCTGGACAAGACGGGGGCTAGCGCGAAGATCCTCTTCAAGTGGCTCGGCCGTGTGGTGGCTGAGCCCGAATGGGAGGGGGATGGGGTCAGCTTCTTCGTGCGCGACGACCACGGCGGCCGACTGGAAGACGCCTTCTGCCAGCCGGCCAGCAACGAAGACCTCCAAACGCTCCTCAAAGAGGACCTGGCCTTGCTGGCCGAGCGTCTGGACAAGGCCAAGGCCGATTCCTCCACCGAGCGGGCGGTGCTGAAGGCCGTGCGCCAGCAGTTCGCCGCCCTGGTGCAAGACCCCCGGCGCACTGACCGCGACTGCTACTTCTTCCGCTACCGCGACGTGCAGGGCCGGTGGCGCCTGGTCTGGTGCCCCGGGTACCAACGGAGCGGTCAAGAGCCCGGCTCGCCGGTGATATGCACCGACCCGGACTGCAATCTGCTCTTCGTCCGGCTGCCGCACCGGAGCGCCAAGTGCCCGGGCTGCTCGACCCTGCAAGCGATGGTGCCGGCGCCGCGCGGGTCGCGCACGTGGCCGCTTTGGGTGGCCCTGTTGCTCTTGCTGCTCGGTGGGGGCCTGGCCGCCCGGTACTTCCTGCGCAACCCGCTGGCCGTGAGCCCCGAGCAGTGGGCCGGGCCCGTGGGGAGCCACGTCGAGTTCCAGGTCACGAAATCCCATCTCTTCGGCAAGGACGACGTGAGCCCGCAGGCGGTGGCCGTGGCGGCCGACGCCCGCGTAGTCCGCATCGATCCGGCCGGACTGGGAGCGACGGCCGTCGGCGAGGGAAAGACCGCGATCCTCTTCTACGTGGGCGACCGGGTCACCACGGCCACGGTAACGGTCGAGCCGATGGGCAATCCGGGCCGCCTTCGCATCGAGCCGGGCGCGGTCGAGCTGGCCGCGTGTACGACGGCGCGCCTGAAGCTGGTCGGCGAGTATGAGGGGGGCATCGAGCGGGACTTGACCGCCGCCGCCGAGTGGGTCGCCAAAAAAGACGCTGTCGTGTTTGCCCACGACGGGCTTGTCGAAGGCGTGGCCAAGGGCAAATCGACCGTGACAGCCCGCTACCGGGCGAGCCCCCAGAGCGAGCCCTTGGAGACCTCGGCGGACGTGACCGTGGGCGAAGTCGAGTTCCAAAGTCTGGAGTTGGCGATCGAGCCGCTTCCCGTGCCGCTGGGCCGGGGAAGCCGGCTGGCGGTCCAAGGCGTTGCCGCCGACGGCACGAAGCACTCGGTGCTGGAGTCCTCGGGCTTGAAGCTCGGTGTGGACCCGCCCGGGCTTGCCAACGTGCGCGGGGATGTCCTCAGCGGAGAGCAGGCGGGCCACGGCACGCTGGAAGCCCTATTGCAGCAGAAGCCGGGGCAGCCCTTGCAGGTCAAGCTGGATTTCGACGTGGTTGCCCCGCC
>CAYGZI010000279.1:0-1053 GCA_964354245.1 uncultured Planctomycetaceae bacterium | reverse complement strand
CCGCCGCCGGGGACGAAGGTCCCGATCGTGGCCACCGACAAGATGGACCTCTTGGTTGGCGAGATCGCGCCTCTGGATGTCCGTTCATCGTCCGAGGTCACGAGTTCCGATCCCGGCGTAGTCGAGGTGATTCAGGGCAATCGCCTTTTTGGCCGCTCCGAAGGGAAGGCCCAGGTGGAAGTCCGCCAGGGTGACCAGAAGCGGAACGTGGACGTCGCGGTGACTTCCGGGACCATCCAGTCGATCGCGGTCAAGCCCTCGCCGGTCAGCGTGCCGGTGGGGCAATCGGCGATGGTTGGGGTGCGGGCCCGGGCCGAAGTCGGGCGGGAGTTCGACGTGGCCCCCAGCCTGCTCCAGTGCGACCAGAAGCCCTCGCCGGAATATGCCGCGTTCGATCCTGCCGCCATGGAAATCCGCGGCGTGCGCCCGACCGACAAGGACAAGCCGCAAGAGTTGGCCTTCAGCTTTCAGGGGCACAAGGCCACGGCCCCCGTGCAAGTCATCGCAGGCCCGGGACGCCGGCCGTATGAGGTGGTCATCTTCAGCGACCAAGGGGAGCCGGTCCAGTTTCCCGTTGGGGCGGAGTTCGGCGATTTCTGCGTCGAGGCCAAGTATCCCGACGGCTTCACCCGCGTCGTCACCAAGAGGGCCACGCTTCGATCCGCGGATGCGGCCGGAGAAGGGCCGGTGAGCTTTGCCGAGGGACGGCTGATCGGCGTGCGCCCCGGCAAGACCACGGTGCAGGCCGAGTTCGACGGCGTCGCGTCGAAAAAGGGGCTCGATGCGGTCGTGGCCGCGACCCTGGAGGTCGATGGAATCCGCATTGCGCCGAAGTCGGCGACGCTCCTGCCCGGCGAGACGATCGCCCTGGAGGCCATCGGCTACAAGGGCGGCAAGTCCGTCGGCTCGATCACTGGGCGCAGCGACCTGGCGTGGAAGTCCAACGACGAGCAAGTGGTGCATATGGACCGGTCGGCTGCCACCGGCGTACAGACCGGCGACACTTCGGTCACAGCCCAGTTGGGCTCCGTGAAGAGCCCGTCGGCGTCGATC
>CAYGZI010000278.1:0-7636 GCA_964354245.1 uncultured Planctomycetaceae bacterium | reverse complement strand
GTATTCGGCCAAATGAGGATCATTCTTGACCCGGTCGCCGATCCGCTGGAGGCAGTTTTGCAGGCCGTCCAGCGGGTTGGCGATCTGGTGGGCGATTCCCGCCACGAGCTGGCCGATCCCCAGGAGTTTCTCCTTTTGCCGCAGCTCGGCGTGGGCGCGGTCCACGTAGCGGCGGATCGAGGTCGTGAAATAGACGGCGATCCACACCGTGCTGGCGAAGGCCGCGTAGAGGCCCAGCAGACTCAACCCGTCGAGGCGAGGGGGCTCAGGCTCGGAAGGAAAATGGAGCGGCTGGGAGGGCAGCCAGGTCAGGTACTCCAGCAGCATCACCGCCCCGATCAAGCCCGTCGTCAGGGCCGCAAACGCATAGGGCGTCCGCCCCCGCAGATACATCCCGGCAATGATCATGTGGAAGGCGAAGTAGAACAAGAAGGGGTTGCGCGGCAGGTCGGCGAAGTACAACAGCAGAGTCAGGGCGAAGATGTCGCAGGTGATCTGGTGGGAGATGTTGCGGTCCACGCTCCCTTCGCCGGCCGGCCATTTGCGCAAGCTGCGCCAAAACAGGGCGTTGTAGACCGCCACCGCGCAGGCCACGGCGTAAAGCGGCAGCGGGTCGTCCAGGAGTAGGAGTTCCCGGCCCGTCAGGACTGCTAACCCGGTCGAGGAGAACCAGATGGTGCCGAACAGCGCCGCGCAGGCCCACCAGCGGAGCGTGATCAACCAGCGGGCGCCTTCGGGGGGGAGTTTCATGGCGAGGCGAATTCATTATGCCGGGCAAGCCCGGCCGCTACGCGTCAGTGGCCCGCACCTCGTCCCACGTCCCTCGCCCCTCCTCCCTGCGATTCATCCAGCCGCCCGCTCGGCCCCCAAGAATCGCTCCGTCCCTTCCGCCTTGGCGATCACCGTCACGCCGCTGTCGGTGACCACGAATCCGCGGGCCCGGTCCGACTCCCGGTCGTAGCCGATCTCGGCGTCTTCGGGGATGTGTACGCCCTTGTCGATGATCGCCCGGCGGACCTTGGCGCGGCGTCCGATGTCCACGCCGGAGAAGAGGATGGAATCCGCCACTTGGGCGTAGCTGTTGATGCGGGTCCTTGGGCCGATGACCGACCGCTGCACGCTGCCGCCGGAGACGATCGACCCCGGGCAGACGATGCTGTCCAGGGCGAACCCGCGGCGGTGCTCGTCGGCGAAGACGAACTTGGGCGGCGGGAGACTGGGCTGATAGGTGCGGATCGGCCACTCCTCGTCGTACATGTTCAGATCGGGGTCCACCGCGATCAGGTCCATGTTGGCGTCGTAATAGGCGTCCAGCGTCCCCACGTCGCGCCAGTAGAAATCCTTCTTGCGGTTCTCGTCCCGGAAGGGGTAGGCATAGATCCGGCTCGTGTCCAGGATGGAGGGGATCACATCGCCTCCGAAGTCGTGGCGGCTCCCGCGGCGGGTGGCATCGCGGCACAGCTCCTCGAAGAGGAACCGGGCCGTGAACAAGTAGATCCCCATCGACGCCAGGCAGCACTCTTCGTCCCCGGGAACGGGCTTGGGATCGGCCGGCTTCTCCTCGAAGCCGATCACGCGGCTGGAGGTATCGACCTGCATCACGCCGAACTGCCGGCTGGCCTCTTCCCGGCCGCGGCGGAGCACCCCAATCGTCGCGTCCGCGCCGGTTTCCAGGTGGAATTGCAGCAGCTTCAAGTAGTTCATCTTGTAGATGTGATCGCCGGCCAGCACGAGCACGTAACGGGGCTGCTCCTTCTCGATCGTGTAGATGTTCTGGTAGACCGCATCGGCCGTCCCCTGGTACCACTGCTCGTCGATCCGCTGCTGCGGCGGCACCACGTCGGCAAACTCCCCCAGCTCCCGGCAAAAGTAATGCTGCCACCCCATGCTGATGTGCCGGTCCAGGCTCATCGCCTTGTATTGCGTCAGAATCAGCAGCCTCCGCATCCCGCTGTTCAGACAGTTCGAGAGCGTGAAGTCGATGATCCGGTACGAGCCGCCGAACGGCACCGCCGGCTTGGCCCGGTCCCGCGTCAAGGGCTCCAAACGCGATCCCTTCCCGCCGGCAAGAATCACGGTCAATACGTGCTCTTTCATCTCCCTCCCTCTTGTGCCCTGTCCGCCCGTCAGACAACTCTAGCCCGCAACCGGCGCCATTCTATCCCTTTGCCCCCCGCGGGCCAAATAGCACGTCCGGCCCGCCCGGGGGTCAGTCCACCCAGCGCCGCTGCCAAAGCTCCAGTACCAACAGCGCCCAGAGACGGTAGCTGTGGTCGAACCGGCCCGACAAGTGGGCCTCCACCAGCCCGCGCACGGCCTCCGGCCGGAACATCCCTCGCCCCAAGGTCCGCCGGTCCAGAAGCACGTCCCGGGCAAAACTCGCCAAAGGCCCCCGAAACCAGTGATCCAACGGGACCCCAAACCCCATCTTACGCCGTTTCCGAATCTCGCGCGGAAGCAGGTCGCTAAAGGCCGCCCGCAGGATCCGCTTGCCGCGCCCCCACCGGAATTTGTGCCGCAGCGGCATTCGGGCCGCCAACTCCACCACGCGGTGGTCCAGAAACGGCGGCCGGGTCTCCAGCCCGTGGGCCATCGAGGCAATGTCCACCTTGGTCATCAGGTCGCACGGGAGGTAGGTCGTCAGGTCGGTGAGGCTGATCGACGTGACCGGGTCGCGCCGGGCGCTTTGTGCGGCCCGGGCGGCCAGGAAGTCCAGCGGATCGCACTCGGGAAGCGCGGCCTGGAAGCCCTCGCTGTAGAGTTCGGCCCGCCGGGTCTGGTTGAAGATCGCGATCCACTCCAGATACCTCCGCAGCGGGGGCAGCCCGAGCATCTCCGTAAACCGCTTCCACCGGCGGCGGAGCGATTTCTGCCTCGGGCTGGCCGGGAGCTTCTGCCAGAATCGCCCGGCCAGCAGCCGGCCGATGGTTTTAGGGAGCCGGTCGAAGTAGGTGGCAAGCCAGACGGCCTGATAGCGGGGGTAACCGGCGAATAGCTCGTCTCCCCCGTCACCCGTCAGGGCGACGGTGACGTGCTGCCGCGTCACCTCGGACACGTACCACGTCGGCACCGCGGAGCTGTCGGCAAACGGCTCGTCGTAGTGCCAGACCAGCTTGGGGAGGATTTCGATGGCGTCCGGCTCCACGCGGAACTCCTGGTGGACGGTCCCCTGCCGCTCGGCCACGATGCGGGCATACCGGGTCTCGTCGTATTCGGCCACCGGGAACCCGATCGAGAAGGTCCGCACCGGTTCCTTGCTGAGCCGCTGCATCAGCCCGACCACGATCGTCGAGTCCACGCCCCCGGAAAGGAACGCCCCGAGGGGCACGTCGCTCTCCAACCGCATCTCGACCGACGAGGTCATCAGCTCCCGCAGCTCGCGGGCATAGTCTTGCTCGGGCCGGTCTTCTTCCGCCTGCCAATCGGGTTGCCAGTAGCAGCGCACGTCGAGCCGGCCGTCGCAATAGACCGCCAGATGGGCCGGCGGGAGCTTGTTTATACCCCGGTAGATCGTCTGCGGGTGCGGGATGTACTGATAGGTCAGGTAGGCGTCGATCGCCTGCGGGTCGAGTTCCCGCGGGACTCCGTGTACTTCCAGCAGGCTCTTCAACTCGCTGGCGAAGAGCAGCCGGCCCGGCTCCAGCCGATAGACGAGCGGCTTCTCTCCCAGGCGGTCGCGGGCCAGGACGAGCCGGCGGCGGTTGGCGTCCCAGATCGCCAGGGCGAACATCCCATTGAGCTGCTGGACGAAATCGGGCCCTTCGTCTTCATAAAGATGGACGATTGTTTCCGTATCGCTGTGGGTCTTGAAGCGGTGGTGCTTGCCTTCGAGGCGGCGCCGCAGATCGCGGAAGTTGTAGATCTCGCCGTTGAAGACGATCCACACGGAGCCGTCTTCGTTGGACATGGGCTGGCGCCCGCCGGCCACGTCGATGATCGCCAAGCGACGATGTCCCAAAGCCACGCCCGGCACAACCCCGTTGCCCGGGCGGTTCACGCAGCTGGCGCAATAAGTCCCCTCGCCGTCCGGGCCACGATGGGCCAAGACCTCGACCATGCGCCGCAGCGTGGCCTCGTCAATGGCCTTCTGCGGCTCGGTCCAGACTGCTCCGGTGATGCCGCACATAGTCGCTCTTGCTTAGCGCCGCAAACGGACCAGAAGCGTCAGTCTCCGCGCCCACGGGACTCCAGCAAGCCCTGCACCGCTGGAAAAGATGCGAAAACCCAGAGATTCCTCTTTCTGATCTCGACAGACCGTTCATGTCGTTTCGTAGAGTGAAGCCATGCTGACCGCGGTCCTCCCTTGAAACGTGTACAGCAATGGCCAGCCACCGAGAACCGGTGGAGAGTCTCATTCATAAGTCATGGAATGCCAATGGGATGCGTCGCGCAGTCGATCTCTGGCGGGAATTCTTATCCGTTGGTCCTGAGTACGTGGTCTAATGATGAATGCTGGCTGCGCAAACGTGGCGCGAGGCTCGCGAGGAAAGGGAAGTAAATGACATCGGACTGGCGAAGGATCTTCAAGGACGTCGCAGCCCAGGCGGCCCGCACGTGCGGGGTCGAGTTCGGCGTGTTCTTGCGCGACTGGGGTTTGCAGGACTTCCTCCTCGAGGCGTTTGACCGAGGCGACTCTCCGCAGGAAATCGCCGCCCGAGCACTCGACCAACTCTGCGTGAAAGAGGACCCGTCGCGCGACATGCCAGTGTGTCTGACGGTCGCAGAGTTCTTGAACGAGACTGTTGGCCTTTCTACGGAAGACCCTCAGATGCAACGGCTGCGGGACCTTCGGCGAATCCTCGCGACTTCGGGCACCTACATCGCCTACCTGGAGTGGGCTAGGTCTTGGTATCCGTAACGGGCGCTGGGTGCAGAAAAGCGTTCTCGTCTTGGGAGGCGGCTTCCCACGCCGCCTTCATCTTCTCAAGACTCCTGTCCCGTGATGCGTACTCATCGTCCGGGATGAGGTCGATGTAGATGTCGAGTTCCGCGCCGTCTTCCGCAAGATGCCAGGAACGCGAAAACTCGCGGATCAGCCCGCTTAACTCGCCGGCCGCCTTGTCCTGTACCAACTGGACCGCCCGGCGGATCGAATCCACGGCGTCCGCCGGCAGCGGATCCCCGGTGGGTTCCTTGCCGGTCAGGCAAAACCGCATCGCTTGAAATGGGCCGACTTGGACGTGATCCGTGGAGACGATGCCGGCGTCCTTCATCTCCGCGATCAACTGGCTCCCCGACTCGATCCCCGGCCCGTTGGGCATCTTCACGATGGGCCAGTCCGACAGATACCCGGGCGCCGACTCCGCATAATAAAGATGAGCGAAGTAGAACGCCTTGGACAGCCGCGTGGTGCCGGTCAACTCTCCGCCTGCCTGGCGGATGATCTCGGCGATGATCCGGATCGCGCGATCCTTGTCCGGCATCTTAGCTCTCGGTCTTTGCGTCGGGGTCGCTGACAGAACGCGGTCCATCTACTATCTCCCTCATCGGGCCGTCAATTGAATGATACAGCCGGCCCGACGCTGCGCCAAGAAAGGTCCGCGTCCGGCAGGACTGCGACTGCCACCACCCGAGAGGGGCATCCACTTTGCCTGTGCTGCGCCGGCACCCGATGATCGCGCTCCTTCAACCGAAGGCGGTCAGGGTTCAGGGCTCAGAGCCGGGCCGTGTCGGCCCGTCAAGCGTCGCGGCGGGGCTTGCCCCGCATGGTCTGTGCCCCGCGCGCCTGGCCCAAAAGTTGGGCTGTTGCCGGGGAGTTTCCGGGGTATAATGGCATAAGAGGCGGGGCGCAGGGCAGCCTCGGCTGCACCGCCCCAAGGCGGGAAGTCCGGGATTTCGCCCGCAGCCCCGTAGGGAATTTGCCGATAAGTTCTCCAGGAACGTGCGGACGTTCCGGCAAAACCCGAACTGAGAGATTAAACCTCCCGTTACGTTATTCCGACGGAGGTGCCAACCCATTAGCGTGAACCGGGGTCACCAAGGACTTGTGGGCGTCCCACGTCCGACCCCCGTTCTTCTCGCAGCGACGCATCCGGTCGCAATTCGACGGGAGGTTTGCTTCTACGGCTGCCGCTCCCCTTGACCGGGAAGCGGCAGCGTCGTTTCTTGAGGACCTCGAGGAGGAGGTTTCACGCAAAGGCGCGAAGGGGAAGCAGGACGAGGTAAGGGCAAAGACGAAAGCCCAGGGGCTGCAACCCCTGGGCTTTAGGCCAATGTCTTTTCGCAGCCGATCCTTTCAGTCCTTGCTCTCCGCCTCTGCGCCTCCGCGGTTCTTCGAGCCCTCGCCCTCCGCCACCGGCCGCGGCTTCTCGGGGAGTTTCCCGTCGGCGGCCGGCGCGGGCTTGGAGGCCAGCTTGGGATCGGCAAAGCGGAGCCCGCGGACCAGCTCCGCGTCGGCCTCGGCGAAATGCCCCAGCAACTCCTGCTTCACCGTGAACGCGAAGATCATCTGCCGTGCCCGGCGGTCCGCCAGGCGATAGTAGATCCACTGGATCGGTATCTGCTGGGCTTCTCCCTGAACCACCACGCGATACACGCGTACGCCCCCCTCGGATTTGGACTCTTCGGCCCGGACAAACCGGCCGAAGCTCTTACCCAGCGCCTGGCGGATGTCTTCTTGGAACTTCGCCAGCGTCAACTCGCTGCCCGTCGAGACTTCGCTCCCCAGGGAGACGTTGCACTGCGCGACGTAGTCGCCCGCGTCCACCATGCGCAAGAGGATCGCGTCCTGCTTCTCGTGAATGACCAGCCAGCGCCGGTCGTGGGCGAGTTCCCAGCCTCCCTGCGCGGACTTGTGGTCCAGCCGCGTCAGCTCGGGCGTCGGGGTGAGCTTGAGGTCCTGGAGAGCCGCCTCGGTCAGGTGGACCGGCTTGTCCAGCGTCGAGACTTCCATTTGGACGCGTGCCGCCACGTCCAAGCCCGGACCGACCGGACCGGCGGCGCGGTTCTCCTTCAGTTCCAGTGCGAATCTCGTGATGCGGCCGGTCTTCATGTCGAAGCGATACTTGGCCTTCAGCTCGATGGAGGTGGGCAGGCCGTCGGCGATCCCCTCGACGCTCCCCGACATCTCGATCCTCGCCGCCCCGTCCGAGACCAACTGGAGCACTCTCTTGGCGTCGTTGGAGCCGATGGCATCCAGGCCGCACAACGCCGCCACCAGCCAGTCGGGGTGCTTCCAGGTGTCGTTCAGCGCGACCGGCCGCTCGGGAAGCAGGCCGTCCAAGAGCAGGCTGTTGGCGGTCAGATCGAGCAGGTCCAGCTCCTCGCGGGTGAGCGATCCGGAGGGGCTGAACAGCGTGGCCTGGGCCCCTTCGATCTCGTTGGCGATGAGGCGGCGCTCTTCGCGGAGGGTCGGGCGGAACTGGTCCTCGCCGACTTGGACCGTCGCCTCGGCCTTCTCGTAGTAGCGAATGGAGCGGATCGACTCGCCTGCCTTGGCCGGGGAATCCAGTGTCTTCTCCTCATAGGTCGCGGTGGCTGCTGCCTTCATCGGGGGGCGTCTTGGGACCCTGCCGCCCGCAGGGTCGGGGACCTTGAGGTTTCCCTCCACCCCCAGCACGACCTCGACCCGGTCGAGTGTCCCCGAAGCCCGTTTGGTCTGCAGAACTCAAGATCGGCTCGGTGGATATCCAGAAAG
>CAYGZI010000277.1:0-7683 GCA_964354245.1 uncultured Planctomycetaceae bacterium | reverse complement strand
CTGTCCAACGCCAAGGTGCTCGACCCCTCGCGGCGCGTGCCGGGCACCGACGGCGAGAAGATGTCGAAGAGCTACGGCAACACGCTGGAGATCTTCGAGGACCCCAAGACCCTGCGCAAGCAGATCATGCGGATCGTCACCGACTCGCGTCCCATGGAGGAACCCAAGGAGCCGGAAACGGACCACCTGTTCCAGCTCTACTCGCTCTTTGCCGGCGACCGGGAGCGGGAGCAATTGGCCGCGACGTATCGGCGGGGCGGCTTCGGCTACGGCGAAGTCAAGAAGGCCCTGGCCGATCTGGCGGCGGACTTCTTCGCCCCGGCCCGCGAGCGCCGCAAGGAACTGGAGGCCCACCCAGCCCGGGTCCGCGAAATCCTCGGCGACGGGGCCGCCCGGGCCAGGAACAAAGCCGCTGAAGTCCTCTCTCGCGCCCAGGCCGCTTGCGGCGTCAGACTGCCGGGCGGATAATGAAGTCGGCCGGTCGCCCGACCCGGAAACGACCACCTTGGACTTAGGAGTTCCAACATGACTACGCGCGCGGTTGTTTTGGGCATCGTTTTCGGCATCTTGGCAGTCCTCGGGCTGGCGGACAGGATGGCCTGCACGGCGGCAGACGGGAATGTCTGCGTTCCTGCGGCAGACAGGAATGTCTGCCCTCCTGGGCTCCAGTATACGGCCGCGGCGGATGAGGCCCCCAAGGCCGAGGCCAAAAAGGCCGGTGCGAAGAAGCCGGCAGCCGACAAGACCAAGTGGCGGGACCTGTTCGACGGCAAGACGCTGAAGGACTGGAAGGTGCCCAATTTCGGCGGCGAGGGGAAGGTCTACGTCAAGGACAAGACAATCGTCATGGAGGCCGGCCAGATGATGACCGGCATCACCTACACCGGCCCGTTGCCCAAGACCAAGCTGAACTACGAGGTCACGCTGGAGGCCCAGCGGGTCGATGGGAGCGATTTCTTCGCCACGACGACGTTCCCCGTGGGCGACTCGTTCGTCTCGCTGGTCGTGGGCGGTTGGGGCGGAACGCTGGTGGGCCTCTCGAGCATCGACTTCTACGACGCCTCGGACAACCAGACCACGCGGACCAAGGATTTCAAGCCCAAGCAGTGGTACCGCATCCGCATCCGCGTGACCCGGGAGAAGATCGAGGCCTGGATCGACGACGAGAAAATGGTCGACCTGGAGACCAAGGACCGCAAGCTCTCGATCCGTTTCGAGTGCGACCTGTGCCGCCCGCTGGGCATCTCCACCTGGATGACCACGGGAGCGGTGCGGAACGTGCGCTTGCGCGAGCTGAGCCCGGAAGAGTTGAAAAAAGCGGAGAAAGAGTAGACAGTATTCAGTAGACAGTAGACAGTGGACTCATAAAGCCGCGACCGGTGGTCGCGGTCCCGTGCGGCGCTCCGAGTCCCAGTCGGCGCGACCGGCGGTCGCGGTCCCATTCGGCGCGACCCACGGTCGCGGCTTTATGTGGAAGGGGAGCGTCAGTTGGCCACGGTCACCATTCCCTTGCTGCTCAAAGAGGTCACCGGCGGGGCCCGGCGCGCGCAAGTACACGGCGCGACGCTGGCCGAGATCGTCCGCGCGTTGGATCGGATCCATCCGGGGATTGAGCCGCGGATCCACAGCGGCGGCAAGATGAACCCCAACCTGGCCTTCACCGTGGATGGGGCCATCGCCACGCAAGGGCTCAGCACGCTGGTCGGGCCCGAAAGCGAAGTCTCGATCTTGCCCACGTTCGGCGGCGGGTAGCCCACAGGCCACGAGAGCGTGGCCGATCACTTTCCGCGCGGGCCGGCCAGCTCGAAGGTGCAGCACGGGGCCCCGTCGTGACGGCAGGCCGTCCGCTTCACCGGGGCGCCCACCACCGCGGACATCAGGTCCAGGTCCACGTCGCACACCGCCCGCATCTCCTCGAACATGCTGATGAACGGACAGCTCCGCTTGCGCATGACGAGGGTCCCCGCGTCGTCTTCGGCGATCTCTACCAGATGTCCCTCCTCGGTCAAGAGCTGGGTCATCTGTCGCAGGCGTTCGGGCGACGATTTCCCGGAGACGCGCGGCCGGTAGTGCTCGACCATCTGCTGCGTGACGCGCCGGAGCACCTTGCGCACGAGGTCCCGCCCGCCCAGCTCGTCGATCGCCTTCCAGATGGCGGGAACGACGAGCCGTTGGTTGCTGGCGAACAGGAGCAGCAACGCGGCGCTGGTGGCTGAGTAGAGGTGGCGCGGGCGCCCTCGCCCGGGGAGCCGCTCGATCGACCGCTCCACGAAACCGCTGGCAACCAGCTCGTTGAGCTGCTCGGTGATGGCGGTCCGCGTGACGCCGGCCGTATCCATGACGTCGGCCACGGTCAGCGGGCGATTGCCCACCAGCAGCCGGACGATCCGCATGGCGGCCGGACTCACCGTGGCCTCAGGCATAATCGCCTCGCATCGCAGTCAAGGTCCGCCTCTCGGTGGGGCAGGTCCGAAGACGGGGCCTATTTTCTACTGCCCGATATGATAATAAGTGCGCCCCCCAAACGCAAGGGGGAGGGAGAGCCGGAACCCTGCTAGGGTTTGTCAGACGGGAAGGAGTTGACCTGCTCGGGTTGCGGTTGGGTGGCTGGGGCAAAGCGAAGCGTGCCCTGGGGGCCATCGACTGGGACTTCGCTACGCTCAGCCACCAGCCGCCCGGCGGCGCACGCCCCCGAGGGCCGTCTGGAGCCGGGATCGGCGCGGGTCAGATTTCGGTGTTGATGATCGTCGCGCCCTCGGCGGCCAGCGGGGGCCGGACACCTGGCTCGGGCCGGCCATCGCCCGCCGCGACCCTCTCCCGCGGCGGAGGCGCCATGCGTTTGACCAGCGGCACGAAGTCCCGCTCCGGGGAGCCCACGTAGAGTTGGCGCGGCCGGTGGATCCGCTTGTTGGGCGACTGGTGCATTTCGAGCCAGTGGGCAATCCACCCCGGCAGACGGCCCAGGGCGAAGAGCACCGTGAACATGTTCTTCGGGATGCCCATCAGCCGGTAGATGATCCCCGAGTAGAAATCCACGTTGGGGTAGAGCTTGCGCTCGATGAAGTAGGGGTCCTGGAGGGCCACCTCTTCGAGCTCCTGGGCCAGATCGAAGACCGGGTCCTTGGAGCCGTGCTTGGCCAGGAGCCGGTGGCAGACCTCCTTGATGATCCTGGCCCGGGGGTCGTAGTTCTTGTAGATGCGGTGGCCGAAACCCATCAGGCGGAAAGAGTCGCTGGGGTTCTTGGCGCGGTCGAGGTACTTGCCGAGGTTGCGGTTGTCGGCCAGGATTTGCTCGAGCATCTGGATGCAGGCTTCGTTGGCCCCGCCGTGCAGGGCCCCCCAGAGGGCACAGATCCCCGCCGAAATGGCCGAGAAGAGGTTCACGTCGCTGGAACCCACCATGCGGACCGCCGAGGTGCTGCAATTCTGGCCGTGGTCGGCGTGCAGGATGAGGACCAGGTTCAGGGCGTCCACAAAATCCGGGTCCATCTGATACCGCTCCGAAGGAACGGCGAACATCATCTGCAGAAAGTTCTGGCAGTAGGTCAGGTGGTTTTGCGGATAGACGAAGGGCTGGCCGATGGACTGCTTGTAGCTGAAGGCCGCGATCGTGGGCATCTTGGCCATCATGCGGTAAATCGCCAACTCGCGCTGCTCGGGATCCCGCGGGTCGAGCGAGTCCTTGCAGTAGATCGCCAACGCGCCGACGACCGCGCTGAGGATCGCCATGGGGTGGGCGTCCGGGGGGAAGCCGGCAAAGATGGTTTTCATCCCTTCGTGCAGCAGCGTGTGGCGGCGCACGCTCTCGCGGAATCCCTGCAACTGGTCCGGCGTGGGAAGCTCGCCGTAGATCAGCAGGTAGGCGACCTCCTTGAAGTCGCACCGCTCGGCCAACTCCTCGATCCGATATCCCCGGTAGCGGAGGATGCCCTTATCGCCGTCGATGTACGTGATGCGGCTGACCACCTCGCCGGTGTTGGCAAAGCCTTCGTCCAGGGTGATGTGGCCGGTCTGGGCAAAGAGCTTGCCGATGTCGATCACGCGGTTTCCCTCGGTCCCGATGCGGACCGGGAACTCGTACGTCGTCTCGCCCAGTTGCAGCTTGGCTATCTCGCTCATGGCAGTCACCGTCAGTGAAAAGTGCGACCCGATCGAGGGTCATCCCGTGGGTCCCCATCGTGGGGCCAATGCCCGGGGATGGCGGCTAGTCCACTCTAACAGGCAGTCCCCCGGGCGGCAATTGAGAGGCGGAGTACCGATTCTAACGTCTTACGAGCCAAGGGGTTAGCTAACGACATCCCATCCCCCCCAGAGTAGGACACCTTGGGGACCACCGTTCCACTCCCGACAGTTGGCGCAGGGAACCGCCTCCCCGACGAGCCCAGTCCGGCCGCGCGGCCAGATTGCAGCGTTCTGATACACTCCGCCACTTGCCCAAGCGTCCGGGCTATCGCCCCCCTGTAGGTCACGAGGCACCACGACTCGTAATTCCCCTCTCGCATGACGTTGAATGGGCCAATTTGCCGTTGGCTGCCGAATGGCATGGATCTTGCGTCCCACGCCCAATGAGGAGTTGGCGGTTGTCGCATGCATGCTGTCTGGGGACGTGCATGTCGTGCTTAACGCTGAAGTCCGCAATAAGAAAGGCGTGAAAGCATGTTGGTGCTCAGCCGCAAATCTGGGGAAGCCCTGCAAATCGGCGCCGCGGTCACCGTGACCGTCCTGGCGATCGGCGGCGGTCGGGTCAAAATCGGGGTCTTGGCGCCGGCCGAGGTTGAGGTCTGGCGAGCCGAACTGAAGGGGCGCGACGCTCGATCACACCCGACTGCGGATGCAGCGATCGACGCGATTTCGAGTCCAACTCCGCGCGTGCAACCAAGGGCAGTCGCTATTGGTGAAAAGGAGCATCGCCATGAGAGTGAAGTTCATCCCGCTTGACCATCCCAGAGCAAGAAGTCCGACCGTGATCGCCGACCTCCCGGTGATCCTGACGCGGGCCTCGCGCAGGAACCTGCCGTCCGCAGCCCACGCAGTCAGCCCCTATCACTGCGAGATCGAGGACGAGGACGGACTGCTCGTCGTGCGGGACTTTGGATCGAGACACGGCACCTTCGTCAACGAGTGCCGCGTCACGAGGGCCTACCTTTGGCCCGGAGACAAGCTCACCGTGGGCCTGGCCAGTTACCTCGTGCAGTACCAGCGGTCCCGGGTCTTCTGGGGCCGCGACGGGGAACTCTCGTTGTTGGCCAACGAAGCCCGCGCAGCCGACGCAGGCGGCGTCGGGATTCCCGGCTTTCCGGGAGACGTGTGCAGCTCTATCGAGCGACGATGACTGATTCCGATCATCCAATCTGCTCCGTCATATCATCCAGTCCGGAGAGCGTTTATCATCCGCATCTGGAGGAAGATCGGAGCGATCGACGCGTCCTCCAGCACCAGAGCTTCGCCTATCGCCGGGCGTAGGCGAGGCTTTCTCTCGTGGGCCGGATAAGGCGCGAGGCACCCCGCCCACCCTCAGCTCCCCATTTCCCCGTAAGAGCCGGCCACGAGGTCGTCCGGACCGAGGCCGAAGCGGCGCGAGAGGTCCGCGAGCTGAACCTCGCCGGCGGAGTCGTCGATCCCGGGACCAAGGACCGCCTCGAACTCGATGAACGTGCCCCGGCCGGCGACCTCGTCGAGGTGAATCCGCACGTTGTGCCAGAGATAGATTTCGCGTCGCTTGTCCACGACGCCGCCGACTCCGAGCGCGGCGGTCAAAGCCGACTTGAGCAACGGGGCGTCGCCCACGGGGACCAGAAGATAGTCGCTCGGCTTGGGGCCTTGTTCGTCCGGTCGGGCGTACCAGACCAGTTGAGCCGGCTGGCCTTCGATCTCGCGGAGCTTCAAGCGGCCGCGGCGGCAATGGAAGTAGGTGTCGATCTGGCGCTGGACCCCAAGCCGCCCGGTGGCGATCGCGGCGGCCGTCTTCCTCGCCGATTCGATGTCTCGCAGCCGGGCCTTGAGTTCGATGTTGCGCATTGCCGGGGAATCGGCCCCCCCTATCGCCTTGCGAAAGGGGACCTTAGAGGATGATCGCGACGGCATGCCAATCGTCTGGCAGGTGCGGAAGTTGCGCCGCGTCTTCTGCCGAGACCGCGCGCTTGCTTTGAATGGTGAAGTGGACCCAGCCCTTGCAGCGAGGACAGCGGCCGACCAGTCCGGTGTCTTCCCACCAGGCGCGGACCAGGGAATCATGCACGCCTCGTCCGTGGGCTTCCAGGCGGAAGTCGATCGCCTGCATTCTTTGCTCGCAGCCGGCGTGAGGGCAAGTCTTCTCCGAATACACAACGTGCGGGGCCATTTGACGCTCCTGGCCACCCTGCCGGTAAACGTCGTGCATGCGCTCCAATTCACCGGCCGCGGGGGATAATGATCTTGTGGACATCTCACGCCTCACTGATTGGCGCCTACATGCGGAGTGCGACACACCGGTCGTCTCCATTGTACCGTTCACCGCAGCACGCTGTCCAGCGCCGCCACGTGCTTGGCCGTGATGTGCTTGGCGTTGCCCTCGGCAATGTAGCCCCGCGGGCCGCTCACCCCCACCTCGCGCCCTAGGTAATACTGCATGTTCACGCCCGGCGCGGGGCTGACGTAGTAGCGGACGTTTCCCTTCTCGTCCAGGAGGGCATATCGCGGCGCGCCCACCTTCGACGGCACCACCCGCGTCAGCCGCCCCGTGCCGTCGAAGCGCTCGCCGGTCCGCTGCACGCCGCGGGCCTCCGTCCGCAGGCGGCTCACGTCGGCCAACTGGCGGTTGCGGCGGTCCGTGTCGGACCGGAGCGCGCTCAGCTCCTCGGATCGCCGCTTGATGTCGTCGGCCTGGGCGATGCGGTTGACCAGCACGCGGGCGCGGCCGCGCTCCACGGCCGTCTCCGCTTGCGCGAGCAGCGATTCCGCCCGGCGGCTCAATTCGGCGCAGTTCCAGACCGTAGGCTCCTCGGCCAGCATGATCGAAAGCTCCGTTTGGATGTCGTCCAGCTCGGCCTGGAATCCCTCGGGTGAGACGTGCCGCACCGAGTCGGCGGCCAACTGCGGGGCGCCGAGTCCGGGCGACTGGAGCGGCGGCGCGGGCGCGACGCTCTTAGCCGGCCTCGTGGCGTCCTCCGCCTTGACATCAGACGCCGCGGCGCCGGCGGTCTGAACCACGACGGGCTTGCGCCGAAGCAAGGGGCTCTCCTCGGCGGCCGCCTTGCGCACGCCGTCGTGCGGGTAATCCGGGTCGATATACTTCCCGTGAATCCAGCGGAATTCGCCCGACGGCGGCGAAATCTTGTACCAGGTGACCGCACTTTGGCCGGCCCCGACTTGCTTGGTCCCCTTCAGATCGACGATTTCTCCCCGCTCCAGCCGGGCCTGGACCACGTCGCGCACGTCGCTGAACTGGCTCCCGACCCGCGAGGCCACGCGATCCGCCGCCACCTCGGCCAGCCCATCCTGGCCGGGCTTGAGGTAGAGCCCGGAGACCCAACTGAAGCTCTCCGACAGGGGGCGGATAGCATACCACCCGCCAGGGTCCTGGCGATAGACCTCGACCTCTGCCCCCGGTTGCAGTTTCTCGGTCGGGTAGTACTGCTCCCCGGGGCCACTGCGGACGTAGACGTCCTTGTCCGTAACGTAAGCCTTGTACGGGAAAGACTTTTC
>CAYGZI010000276.1:0-7695 GCA_964354245.1 uncultured Planctomycetaceae bacterium | reverse complement strand
CGTGCCCCCGGCATCTTGGTCTGCGATGTTTCCTCCCGCTTCCAGGCGTCCAGCAATTCCTGCTTCGCCATTGCTTCCATCCGGGCGCGGTTGCGGGCACCCGTTTCACTTCCGCCGATAGCCCCGAGCCGCCAGTATTTT
Source organism: uncultured Planctomycetaceae bacterium (assembly GCA_964354245.1). Taxonomy (GTDB): domain Bacteria; phylum Planctomycetota; class Planctomycetia; order Pirellulales; family Thermoguttaceae; genus CAYGZI01. The sequence goes on along the minus strand of CAYGZI010000276.1, from coordinate 7,554 downwards.
TCGACATCCCCCATCGTCTTGGCGTATTTCTCTTCGGCAGTGAAGCCTTGGGTAATGGCGCTGACAACATCCCGCTGGGCATCGGCAAACGCCTTGGCTGATTCTTTGGCCGCATCTTGGGACGCCTTGAACTCCGCGAATACCCGACTGGCCTCGGACGCCGGTTTGTTTACGGCCTCCATTACACCTGCAAGGGCTTGCTGGTTTAGCGCAGCTTCCCTGCCCGGGCGCAGAATGTTGTCTTGCAGCACTCTTAGGCGATCCGCCATCCGTTCTTTTGCGCGCAGATAATCCATATCTGCCGCCTCATTCTTCGCGGCAATTTCGCGACTCATTTCGTCGTACTGATTCTTCATGGTGCCGAGCACAGCCGGCCCCCATGCGGGCCCCGCCGCCATAGCAGTCAAGACGCCTGCCAACCTCGATTGAGCGGAATACTTCACCACAGTCGAATGGGCCGGCGGTTTCAATTCTTCAAGGGCTCGCTGAAGTTCCGTTGCCTCTTTCTTGGCCGCCTTGATTGCGTCCAGTTCAGCGGTGACATATCCCTGCGGGAAGAGAGCCCGATAAGCCTCGCTAGCTTGGGCCGCATTCTGTTGCGATCCTAAAAACTCCTTGATAATACGATCGCGTTCCCTTGACACTTCGTCGCGGATGTCGCCCACCCCCATTCCCTTGAGTCCCGCAATCCTTCCCGGGAGCCCCGCCGCCTTCTCTGCAAACTCCGCGAGTTCCTTCTGTGCCTTCGTCTCCGCAGCCAACATCACTTGCCGTTGTTTCATCACGTCGGCCGTCTGGCGGCGGATCGTCGCTTCCCGCGCTGCTTCCGCGTTCAATTCGCGTTGCGTCTTGACGTTCTCACCTAGACCGACAAGGCTGTGAAGCAAGACGCCGGCAACCTCGCTAGCCCCTACCTTGATCTCGTGCCAAGAGCTTTTCGACTTCATGTAGAAGTCGGCGAGGGCAGTGACCGAAGAACGGGATATGGTCGAGATGTCAGTCCCCTTCGACATGTCCCGCAGGATTGGCTCGATCTGCTTGTAGCTCCTGCCGAAAATCTCCATCCCGAGGGCCGTGCGAAGAGCGGGATTCTCGATAGACAGAATCGCCTTGCCGACTGCCTCCAGTTGTCCGGCCGGGTCCATCGCCACCAGATCGCCGATGCTGAGTTGCATCGCCTCGAACGGCTTGGCTTTGGTCTCGTCCATGAACGCCTCGCCGATGGTCCGCTCCAACTTCTGCATCGGGGCAACCAGGTCGCCGACTTGCTTGCCGGCCTTTTCGGCAAACCAAGCAAGTTCCTGCATCCGCTGGACGGGAATCTCCAGACGCGCGGCCTGCTCTACGAATTCATGGGCCTCGTGGGTCAGACTGCGGAAGAATGCCACGGCCCCGCCGGCCGTCGCCACCGCCGCGAGTTGCGGAAGCATCGTCTGCAAGCCGCGGCCAACGTCCCCCATGCTGATCGCCCCGGCGTGGCCGCTGGTGTCCCGCTTCAAGGCCGCCATCTCATTGCGGATCGCCTTCGTACCGGCGAAGAATTGCTGGATGTCGGCCGTGAACGTCGCAGAGGCTTTGCCGATGCTGTCAGCCATTGGTCAACCCCGTCCCGCCTCGCGGTCCATTTGTTGCAACCACTTTATCGCCTTCACCACGTCCCCGGCGTCGAAGTACTCCAACTCGTCAAGGATGAGGACCGGCAAGGCCGATGCATGTTTCAGCCCGATACGAATCTCACGCGGGTCCCGCTTAAACTCTTCACTCGTATAGCCGACGGTCATGAGTCGCTGTTGCTTCGCCATGTTTTTAATCCTATCGGGAAATGCGATTCTTTCAACGCACGACTTACCAACTAATGGACAGTTTGGGGTCTTGTTCAATCGACGGTGATAATGAGCTTGGCCCCGCACGTCGCACACCGGGAGTACCGCGTCAGCCCGCCGGCGTGCCGGAGCGACTTGTAGGTTCGCAACCTGGTGGAGCCGCAAGCCGGGCAACGAGGCCGCCGGTGGTGCAAATACCAGCGTTTCCCGGCGGGGCGGTCGTGGGCGGGGTCACTGGGCATCATCGCCGGCCCCTTCCACTGCCGCAACGTGCTCCGGCCCAGCCCAGGTGGCCTCCCGCAAGGCCCTTGCGATGTCTGCCCGGTTGGGTGCGTCGCCAGCATTTTTCAAGGCAAACCAAATGCCCGCGGGAGTCGGCCGGACGAATGCCGCACGCCCGGCCCGATTGGGCACCACGACCACCAGGCCGTCGACCTCCAGTCTCCGGGTCGCTCGGCTGTATTCCTGCCTGCCCGCCGGGGTCAATGGGCGGTTCGCCCAGAAGAGCGGCCGATACGGCACGCCGTTGTGCCGCAACGACTGCACAACGTCGTGGGTGTAGTGCGGCTTGGGGTGAAGGATTGCCTCGCCCCAAAGCTCGATGTCAATCAACACGCATTCCATGATGTAATCACAAATGTTCATTGTCATACTGTCACAACTAAAGTATGTCAAAATGCTTGCCTTCCCACCAACGGTAGCCCTGCGGTGGAGGGGGTGGAGGACCCCGGTACTTCTGGGGGGGTGGTGGTGGCAGGGATGCCCGCTACCGGCCGCGGGGTCGCTTCGGCGTCGTCTGCCGGCTGGGGCAACACGCTGACGCACCTCAGTCGGAACGTCCGCAGCAAGCACTTGAGTGCTGCCCTGAGTCGCCGGATGTTTGCCGCCTGATCTTCGATGGGTGCTACCACTGTGAACGTGAACTGACGATGAGGGCTGGGTGAGGGATTTATGAGCTTCGACTCGCCGCTCTGGGTCATACCGCGCTCCATCGTGGGGTTTGTTCGCCCTGCGGTCGATCCCGTCGTACCTGCCGGGTTATCTGACTCTCGCTGGAGAATTGGACGGGGCGTAAATCTCATTTTCCTCGTCAGTCTTACGGCACCATGCCTTGGGATCGTCGTCATAGTGCCCCTCGGTGAGCCAGTCGGCCAACTTAGGAACCATCCGCACGGGACCAGATCCCCATTCGCTCTTAGCAAACAGGGTGGCCATGCCAGTAATAAACTCCCTGGCCTTGGCCTCGTCCAAACCATGTTTCTCTTGGACGTCTTTGACGGCCTCGGGGTAGGCTTTCTCGGCAGTCCGTCTTGCGGACTGTTTGGGATACACCTCCCAGAGAGAATCGAAACCGTCACCCGCGCTAGCTGTGAGTGTGTGTTGTTCTTTGGTCTTGTTCATTGAGTCTTGTTCGGGGTCCACCAGCGGGCCGGGTGGTAAGTCCACTGGTGGACCAGGTAAGGGTTCACTGGTGGACTTACTTCGCTTAGGGGGTAGTCCACTGGTGGACTTGCTTCTAATGGGGGCAAGGATGAAAATGGGCGTCTTACCGGGGCGGGGCGAGACGGTCAGCAATCCGTGTTGCTGCAATCTGTGTAGTCCCCTCTTTACGGCGTTGCGTCCCCGGCCGATCATCTTGGCAATCCGACTAACTGACGGCCACGACTTGCCCTCCTGGTTGGCGTGCATGGACAGCACGCCGTAGATGGCATAGGCGGTGGTGCCGATCTCCACAATACGGGCGGTGACGCCGTTTGGGATACGGTGCCACCCGCCATTGGCGTCTTGCGTTTTCTTTCCCTGGTCGCTACGATTCATCATTAGCTTCCGTTTTCAGCCCCGGCCGCACGCCTGCGTGGTCGGGGCTTTTTTCGTTCGTCGTCTATTGACTAACACTGTCTTGTGTTACGGTTCCACCCGTAACAAACCGGGTTCGATAAGCCGCCTGTTTGCACGCCGCGGAGCAATACCGGGCGTCGGCTCGCCGCGGGTTGAACTGCCGCATACACCGTTGGCAACACAACAGTTTCACGGGTGTGAACACGACAACCGCCGAAGGGAAAGGGGCGGGATACTTTCCATCCCCAAACCGAAGCCGCCCGCGGATGAACTCGATTTGCGTGGCGTAGGGCTCGACCCAATCCTTCCACCATCGCGTGTCTACCCGGGCGGGAAGCAGACACACCACCGTTGCCCCCATCATGGCTGATTCCGCGGCCTTGCGGATCCACGGGGGGATGAGTCTGCCGTATGGTGGATTCATCCAACAACGCCCCACCCATTGCTGCTTCAATCCGTCGATCTCCGGCGTAAAGTACCGCGGACACTTTGCATTTTCAGGCGACGCACACACGTCAATGTCAAAGGGGCCGTAGCGACGCACCATCTTGGCAAAGAAAGCTGGCGAGGTGGGCCAGTCGTCCGACTTGGAGCTATAAAGAACCGGCGAGGTCATGGTGCCGGCCCTCCGTCAGACGCCAACCGCGTGAGAAACCCGGGCCGCATCGGGAACCCGGGCGGGATTCTCGCCGGTGTGGGTCGCCTCGCGAGTTTGGAGCCACGCCTGCAAGTCGGACACTCGGTAGCGGATCTTGCGGCCGACTTTCAGATAGGGGATCTGATACCTGCCGACGCTACGCCACACGGAGAGGGTGCCGACGGAGACGCCAAGGTATTCGGCCGCCTCGTGGTCGGTCAGCAGCGTGGGGAGAGTTGCGGTAGACACTGTAAAACCTCGCATTCAATTGGAAGGTAGTGTTGTCACTACCTGAATTGAACACCGCGAGGTACAACCGCGGAAGACGAGAATAGCGAAAAGAGTGGCAGCGGTTCAACCGTTGCCACAACTTTAGTGGCAGCGGTTCAACCGTTGCCAGTCCGGCCCTGGAGATAGGCTCGGACGGTGCGAGGTTTGACGCCGATCTGCTGGGCGATGTCCTTATAAATCTTGGTCAGTTTGTCGCCAGGGTTCTGCTCTCGCGTCTGGGCAAACAACTTCCGGGCCTGCCGTGCCTTTTCGCCGGCCGCGGCCTTACGGGAGTCTCGCTGTCGTGAGACCCGCTTGAGGAAAGCCTGGCCGGCGGCCTCGAAACCTTTCCGGTGATATTTTTCAAGTACCCCGGACACCCCCAACTGAAACGCAAGCAGGGCAGTTTCCTCCGTGTCCCCTTGGTCTATCGCGGTCTGTAGTCTCGAAAGGGTGCGACTGGACAACAGCGGGGAGGAGCCCGCAAATATGCGAAGGATGAACTCAATAAACTCCGCCGCTTTGATTGTCGTCTTGATTGTCGTCGGCTTCCTATTCCGTTTGGCCATCGTCGAAGTCCTCCTTCTTTCTGCCGGCAGCCAGCATTGCCACCGCCGCGGTGTTGACGCTGACCCGAACGGGGTCAAGGGTGAGACGGCTATAGATTTCGGTAGCCGACGTGTCGAGGTGCCCTAAGCTCTTGGCAATTACCAGGAGGGAACTTCCGGTCAGGGCTTGCCAACTCCCGAGGCTCCGTCTCAGGTCGTGGATCTTCAGATTCTCCAGCCCGGCGGTTCTGAGAATCCGTTGCCAGCTCTTGCGGGGCTCCACCAGGTGCCCGGGCCGACTATCGGCAGGGAACACCCATTCCGATCCGTTGCTACCGCTCCACCGCCTACGGAGGATTTCCAGGGCCGCGTCCGATAGCGGAATCACTACAGGGACGCCGGCCTTCGTCTCGGGAATCCGCCAGATAGAGGAGTTGAAGTCGATGTCCGCCCATTGCATCGACTGGACGTTAGATCGCCGGGCCCCGGTGAAGAGGGCCACCAGAAAAAAGTCGCGATACAACTCGGGCTCGGCTTCCACCGCCCGAAAGAACGGCCCCAACTCATTGGCCTGGAGAAACCGATCACGGGACTGCTCCGCGAACCGCTTGACCTTGCTGCAAGGGTTGGGGCCGTCGTACCCGATAACCTCGGGGGCCTTGTTGTAGAGGGTTGTGAGAAGCCCAAGGGTTCGATTGGCCTGGACGGGGCCATACTCCCGCCCCACGCCCCCGTGCCATACGGCTACGTCAGTCGGTCGGATGGTATCCAGCCGCCGGCCGTGCAGGTCGGTGAGGTACTTCTCGAATTGGCGTACATCGTCTGCCCACCGCTTCCGGTGGAGCTTGGCATACACCGCCAGCCACTTGTCAAACAATGCCCGAAGGGTTGGGACGTTGCGGGCCTTGACCTTCTCGGCCTGGGGGTCCTGCCCGCGGGCGATGTCCCCGAGGATGGACCGGGCGAGGTGTTGGGCCTGGTCCGGGGTCAAGTCGGGGAATCGACCGAGGCGGACCCGTTGGGGGCGACCTGCCGCCCACTTGTAGACGTAGAACACCTTGGAGCCGGACTTGCTGACCACCAAGGCCAGCCCGGGCGTCCGGCTGTCGTAGTAGGATACCCTGCCGGATTCCGGGGAGGGGATTGACGCGAGCCTGGTCTTGCTGAACACTAGCTTCTGAGCCGACTGTCTGCCGACCGTCTGCCGACCGTCTGCCATGATGTCCCCCGTTTCCTGTGCTATGTTTTCGCTATGCGGCAGGTAAAACACCGTTAAACGCCGTCATAGCACGTTAGGGGAAGCATACCCGCAAACCTAAGCTACGTCAAGCCTTGTGAAATGTCGTTAAGCAGAAGGCCCCCATACCGGTAGGGGGGCTGGAAATGCTTTGGGAGCAGAGGGTCGGCGGTTCGAATCCGCCCGCCCCGACTGGGAAACACCGTTATGTCCGATACCATCGTCGAGCCGTGGACCGATCCAGTCGTGGCCGCCTATAAACGCGACGTGGATCGGACCCTGTTGCGGGAGAACCTGAAACTCACGCCGGCGGAGCGGCTGGTCGCCCTGCAGCGGTTGGTGGAGTTTGCCGACGAATTGCGGCGGGGAATGAAAAAGGCAAAATCGCAACAATGACTGATTTTGCCGGTTTGATCCGCGTCCTGACCGAAAACCGGGTGGATTTCATTCTCATTGGCGGCCTCGCCGCCGCGGCGCATGGGGCCATTCGCACGACCAAAGACGTGGATGTGGTCTACGCCCGCACCGAAGCGAACATGGCCAGGCTCGCGGCCGCTTTGACGCCCCTCGAGCCTTACCTGCGCGGCGCGCCGCCGGGGCTCCCTTTCCGCTGGGACGCCGAGACCATCGCCCACGGGCTGAACTTTACCTTGACCACCGCTTTGGGCGACATTGATCTTCTCGGCGAAGTCACCGGTGGAGGGGATTATGAGCGCCTTGTGCCCCATTCCATCGAAATCGAGGCCTTTCAGAGGCGGTGCCTTTGCCTGGACCTCGACACGCTCATCCACGTGAAGCGCGCCGCCGGCCGCCCCAAAGACCTGGAGGCGATCGCCGAATTGGAAGCCCTGCGGGAAGAACGCCAGGGGGACTAGGCCGGGTCTTTCGCAGCGGTGTGCTACCCCGGTGCCGGAGACCGACTCCGGGTCATGACCGCCGGGGCCTTCTCGTTCTCTCCGGGGGCAACACGTCTCCACCCTTCCTGATTCCAGGAAGAAGGGATTCTAAGGTGGGGTCTCGTTGTTTCACACACGTCGCCGTGCAGTTTCCCGTCCCGGAGGGACGTGTGATCGTAGCCCAGCAGTTCACTGCTGGGAAAATAGGCAGCCAAGGGGAAATCGCAAGTCCCGGAGGGACGGTCGAAGGCGTCCTTTCGAGGCTCGTTTCCAATCGTCCCTACGGGACGAATACGTTCTTTCT